>SKQC01000114.1 GCA_007119175.1 Myxococcales bacterium
CAGAATGAGCTCGCCAAGGCCCTGCTGGCCGGTGAATTTACGCCCGGCTGCACCATCGAGGTCAGCGTCGACGGCGATCGGTTGTCGTTTCGCGAGGTCTAGTGGTCGGAATAATCAGGGATTTCTTTCTGATTAGGTGGGCTGCTTTCCACGAAAAGCCCGCCCACCGGAGGTGCCCGAGCTTGTAGTACAACATCACTTATCCGCAGTCTCCGCGGCAGTCTTGGGGCCGCCCCGGGCTCGCGTCATTCCGTAATAAATCCCGCCGGCCAGCCCGAAGCTCACAAACCAGGCGTAGGTATATATGGTCTGGAAAAATTGCGGCACCGAGTCGCCGCTTAAGAGACCGGCTTCCACCAAAAATCCAGGTACACAGGGGAGAATCCCGGCAGCCAGGGCGACCATGGCGATCATATTATAGCCGCCATTATACCAATACTCGCCGCTCTTCTGGTACAGGCTGTCGAGGTCGAGCTCCATTTTTCGGATCAGATAATAATCGATGATCAAAATGCCGCCGATGGCGCCGAGCAGCGCGGAGTAGCCGGCGAGCCAGACGAAGAGATAATTTCCGGCTGTTTCGAGTAGCTTCCAGGGAAACATGGCGATGCCGAGGCCGGCGGTGACCATCCCGCCCATGCGGAAGGTAAATGTGCTCGGCTTTAAGTTGATGATGGCGTTTGCCGGCGAGACGACGTTGGCGGCGATATTTGTCGAAAGGGTGGCGATGGTAAGGGCGATGAGGGCGATGACGATAGAAAATCCGCCGCCCATTTTGCCGACCAATTCCGTGGGGTCGAAGATCGGTTCGCCGAAGATGACGATGGTTGCCGACGTGACGGCGACGCCGATAAAGGCGAAGAGGGTCATAAAGGTGGGAAGGCCGATGGCCTGGCCGATAAGCTGGTCTTTCTGGGTTTTTGCATAGCGCGTAAAGTCGGGGATGTTTAGCGATAAGGTGGCCCAGAACCCGACCATCGCCGTCAGCGACGGAAAGAAGATAAGCCAGAAATCAACCTTGTCTTGATCGACCTCGGCGAGCTCCGTGCTGGCGGCGAGCATGGTGCTAAAGCTGCCCACCTCGTAGTAGGCCCACCCCAACAGAGCGAGGCCCATGGCGATGAGCAGCGGCGCCGCCCAGGTCTCGAGGATTTTTATCGACTCGATTCCCCGCCAGATAATTATCACCTGAAGCAGCCAGAATAATAAAAAGCAGCCCAACTGCAGGATATTGATTCCCAAAAAGGGCAGGGCGTCGCCGCCGATGCCGCTCCCCAATAAGACGTTGAGGAGTTGGTAGATGGCGGCGCCGCCGATCCAGGTCTGGATGCCGAACCAGCCGCAGCCGACGAGTCCGCGCAATACAGCGGCGATATTGGCCCCGTAGATGCCGAAGCTGGCTCTGGACAGGACGGGAAAGGGGATTCCGTATTTTGTACCCGGGTGGCCATTTAACATCATCGGCACCAGGACGATGATATTGCCCAGGCAGATCGTCAGCACGGCCTGCCACCAATTCATGCCCACCTCCACGAGCCCGCCTGCGAGCATGTAGGTGGGCACGCAGACGACCATTCCAATCCACAGAGCGGCCATATTCATGACCGACCAGCTTCGACCATCGGCGCCGGTGGGCGCGATATCGTCGTTGATCAGCGCCGGATCGGGGCTGCGTTGGAGGCTCGGATCGGGCTGAGAATCCATGATGCGTCTCCTGCGGTGCGAGCGGTGGCGTCGTCGGCTCGATATCTTGCGAAAGATGCCGAAGTATTGGCCACGTTCGGCGGGCGCGCAAGCTCCGCGCTACCACTCACAATAATTGTAGAATAGATCGGGAACGCAGGTCTGGCCGGGAGAGCACTCGCTATTATTGCTGCAATGGCAGATTCCCACGAAGCTGCCGCAGCTTCCGGAGGGGCATTCGGAGTTTTCGGAACACGACGAGGTGTCGGGATTGAAGATGCATTCGTGGTCCGGGCCGCAGATCTCGCCATCGACGGGGCAGTCGAAGTCGAATTCGCACTCCTCGCACACGCCGCCTACGCACCATTCGGGGCCGCAGTCGTCGTGAGTTGTGCAGGTGTCGGCGACGCATTCGTTGCTCTCGCAGACGGCGCTGCCGTCGCAGTGGGAATCGAGGGTACATTCAAAGCATTCGCCGTCATCGCAGACATCGCTACCTGCGCAATCGTCGTCGACGGAGCATTCGCCAGGGTCAACACAACCCTCGCTTTCGCAGATCTCATCGCCGTCGCAATGAATGTCATCGAGGCACTCGACATCGACGCATTCGTTGTCAGCGGTGCATAGCTCGTCGTTGTCGCAGTCGTCGTCGGATATGCAATCTAGGGGAGGCTCGCCGGTATCTGCGTCGGGTCCGGGTTCTGCATCTGGGGTTGGATCTGCGTCGGGTCCGGTGTCTGCGTCGGGCGTTGGATCTGCGTCGGGCTCGGTGTCTGCGTCTGGCATTGGATCTGCATCTGGTCCGGTATCCACTTTCGGTCCGGCGTCGATATCCGGGTCCCCTCCGGCGTCGGCGTCTGCATCGGCCCCGAAATGGGCGTCATTTCCGGCGTCCAGGTCTTCTCCACCGTTGTTTGCGTCCGGTGAGCCCGAATCGAGTTGGCGGATATCATCGTTGCCACTGGATTGGTTAAAGGGCTCGATCTCGGCTTCGGCACAGCCCACGGCGATGCAGAGGAGAAAACCAAGAGCGATTAGCCATGTCGGGGCCAGTGCTTCGCCCACCTTATCATTGCCAGAAAGGCCCATCATTCGCCGTGTTTTAACGCCATTTATCACAGCCATTTATCCAGGTCACCGGGAACTCATTGGAACCCTCCCAGTTTGATGGATCTGGACATGCATCGCAATCAGCGCTCATCAGACCTCGCCGCCCGCTCCCCCGCGGGTTTGCGAAAGCCCACCGAGTCACGCCTGATAAGCATAGCCCAGGCGATGCAGCGCGCTGCGCCGGCCCCTCTCCGCTGGGAGCCGGTGGCATCCCTGCCGCCGCTTGCGCCGTCAGGCGCAAAATAACTCGGCGCGCCGTCTGACTTGATGACTGGTTGAAAACGATACCGGCGGAGGCACGCAATAACCGATACTTCCGGGGTGATCTGACCATGGAACTGGACAAATCGCTGCCACTGCCCCGGTTCGCATTGTGGCCCGCTGCGCGGTAGAATCGCCGCAGAAGTGGCAATCAGAGCATTGGCGCGAGATGTCGCGCCCAGTAAAGCTAAAAGGGGAAGGTACGCTGGTACAGCCGACGCGGGAGCTGGCATCAACGACGGAACGGACGGGCAGCTCGAAATAGATGTAGATCACTCGACGAATACCCTTGTGGTTTTCTGTAAATGTCAAGCTGTGCCGGTCGATCCCGGTGCACAGCATGACAACTACGATTTTCTGTC
>SKQC01000011.1 GCA_007119175.1 Myxococcales bacterium
ACATCGGCCTGGGCGAAGGGCTCAAATAATGTATCCAGTGTCTCCTGACTCATTCCGATGCCGTCGTCGACGACGTGGACCTCGGCAGTCTCGGTCTCCTCGTCGCGCTCCACCGAGACACGGGCAATTCCGCCGGGCTCGCTGAATTTTGCCGAATTTTGAAGAAGGTTCCCCACCACCTGAGCGAGGCGGTTGGAGTCGCCATCGACGAAAACCGCGGACTCGGCAGGCTCAAACTCCAGCTCAATATCGCTGGCTTCGGCAAGCGAGCGGTGATCTTCGACGGTCTGTCGCGTCAATTCATTTAACTCCAGGCGTTGGCATTGCAATTCGATTTTATCGCGGGTCACCCGCGTGACATCGAGGAGGTCGTCGACGAGGCGGATGAGCTGGTCTGTCTGGCGCTCAATGGTCTCTCGTGCCCGGCGCTCGTCGTCGCTGCCAGCGGGCGCGTGATCGAGCAGGTGAAGACTCAATTTGATCGGCGCCAGTGGATTGCGGAGCTCGTGCGACAATAGCGCCAAAAACCGATCCTTTCGCCGATCCGCCTCGCGAAGTGCCTCCTCGGCAGCCTTGCGCTCCGTGATATCTCGGACCACTCCGATAAGTCGCCACTTATTCTCCCCGGTCACGACGGCCCGTGCCGAGTCCTCGACCCACACCCACTCCTCGGTGTCCGGGTTGCGAATTCGGTACTCCGAGACATAGCTATCCGCGTTTTCAATCGCCTCCTGCTGGATGGCCCGGTGCCCTTGTCTGTCGTCGGGATGAAGAACGCCGTATTCTAAATCAATCTCAGCGCTATCTCGCTCAAAGGGCACGCCCGTGCTTTCCCCGCGACGCGGAAAGGTCACCAATTCTTGATTCTCGGCGTCCCATTCCCAGGCCACCATTTTCGCGGCGCCCAGCGCCCGACGAAGCCGCTCCTCCGATTTCCGCAGAGTCTCCATCGCCTCCTTTCGCTCCGTGACGTCACGGGTGATGCCGGCGACGGCCTCCACCTCGCCCTGATCGTCCAATACGGGAGTAAAAATATACTCGTAATACCGGGTCTCGCCGGCCGGAGAGGTAAAGGGATTGGCGTCGCGAACCGCTCTCTTCGTGTCGATGACCGACTCGATCTGGCGCTCGTGACGCTCCGCCAGCTCCGGGGGATAGCCCAATTCGGAAAAATCCTTCCCCACCACCTCGTCGAGGTCGCGCTGCCATAACTTGAGAATGGCCCGGTTGGCGTAGGTGAATTTGCCATCGAGATCGAAGAGGTAGATAAAATCCTCCGTCGACGCCATCACCGTCTCGAATATGCGCATCCTCTGCTCGATGCTTCGATCGGTTTCTTCGGAACCCATCATACCTCTCGTACTTCATTCCCCTTGGGGGAATAGCTTTTCCTGTCGCCCGACTCCGCGATAGAGTGGCCCGCAGCGGCGCCAAAAATCAAGACCGTACGCCCCCGCCAGACCACCAGCGCTTTCGTCCTACCACAGAAACAACGGAGCGTAGCTCATCATTCAACGAATCCTAATGCCGGTAAATCAAGAGTTTTGAGCATAGCCCGGGCACCTCCCTGAGAAGGGGCCGCCGAACCATAGGAGTCACATGAAGAGTCCGCTCTCCCTTCGGGGGAGCTGTCCGCCCGTAGGGCGGGCTGAGGTGGAGATCGCAGGTGCACTATGATTCATTGATGGCTCCCCGAAACTCCCCCATTGTCTCGCCATGCTCGACATTTCCCCCGGCGGGGAAAAGGATTAGTGCCGTGAACAACCACCCCGCTTTTCGTGGAAAGCAACCCACCTGTCAGATAGAGGTCCCTGATTATTCCGGCGACTTATGCACCATTGTCAGCCCGAAGGTGAACAGGATTCGTGCCGTGATCAACCGCGCAGCGATGCCCTGAGCTCGCGATTCGTTCCATTTGGCCGAAACACCACTGCCAGGGCCAGTAGAATCACCATCCATACAGGCGGCACCGAGCCAGATGTGGCGGTACAGCCGCCATTGTCATCATCCGCGCCGTTATCTTCGCCATTTTCTTCGTCGTCTTCGGCATATATAAGGCCCGGATTGTCGTATTCACATCCGGAGACCTCGTCCCACTCCGTGGTTCCCAGCGAGGCGCCGAACTCAGTATCTTCGGAATACTCTTCGTGGACGCATTTATGGGGCTCGCAATACTCCGTGGCCTCGCCGGAAGAACCATCGCTCAAATGGGCGGTGACGCTCAGGCATTCGACATCAAAAAAGGTATAATAGCGAAGCTCACCGTCGTAGGCGTCGGAGGCGATGAGTTGAGCGGTCTCCGATCCGTCGGAGTGGGTGAGCAGAAGCTCGTAATACGCCGGCTCATCGGCGAGCGGCTCGATGGACAGATAATGCATCTCGCTTAGAGCGCCACCGCATTCATCTTCCTGTCCCCTATTCTGCGTTTCCCGATACCATTGTAGCTCAACGGCCTCCGGTTCTGCGGCGGATTCGTAACTCTCATCGATACTAAAGGTGCTCAGAACGTCCGCGCCGATCATCAACGAGTATTCACCGTCCACCAGAGGCTCATCGGGCAAAAACTCTCCATAGTCCTCCGGAAAAATCCCGGTTCTATGTCCCATCGCGACCAGCTCGACGTCCCCCTCGACCTCCTCGTCTTCTCCGTCGACCAGGACGATGGTATCGGTGGAAATACCCCCTCCGGTAGCATTTGAGAAAACCGTGAGAATTCGCGCGTCCGGTGGTGCGACAGTACCGTCGGCGGGGATCGTCCATTCGCCCGTATTCTGGCCAGCACACCAGAATCCGGCCTCTGCTTCGCCGATGGGCACCACGGCAATGAAAATCGTGGCGACGGCGGCCGCCATCACCGAAAGGACAACAGAAATGCGACGGGGAGCAAAAAACAACATTTTCAGACCTTCAGAGTGGATGAAAAAATACTGAATCGACGGTGCAAACATTCAGCCCCCGGAGCCCGCGGCCAGCCTGGCCGCATTCCGGGAGCCGACTTTTTGGGGCCCGCGGCCAGCCTGGCCGCCTCTCGAGCTGCTAATTTGGGGCCCGCGGCCAGCCTGGCCACCTTTCGAGCTGCTAATTTGGGGCCCGCGGCCAGCCTGGCCGCCTCTCGAGCCGCTAATTTGGGGCCCGCGGCCAGCCTGGCCGCCTTTCGAGCTGCTAATTTGGGGCCCGCGGCCAGCCTGGCCGCCTCTCGAGCTGCTAATTTGGGGCCCGCGGCCAGCCTGGCCGCCTTTCGAGCTGCCAGAGCGTATTGGTGTATAGCTGCGTCACCCAAATTACGCTTACTCGACGATTGCAGCATAGAAGATGGCGATTCGAATTTCATATTCTCAATAAAACCACACCACCTCCATGTCCCGCCGGTCCAACACTGCACCTCGCAGCCCCCCCCTCCTCATAGTCACC
>SKQC01000051.1 GCA_007119175.1 Myxococcales bacterium
GTCGGCGTACGCCGGCGAGGTCAGCAATCCAAATCCGCTGGCTATCCAGATGGCGACCAGGGCGATCGCCAGAAAATACCAGGTCAGCATATATCCAAAATGGGTCTCCGCCGTCAGATAGGGCTCGGTGATATGGTCGAGGCTGGCCACCGGGTATTCGTCGTCGTACTCCGAAATCTGGGTGAGGACGATGGGCCGCTCAAGGGTATCGGCTCCAACGGCGCGGTGCATCGCAGTGGCATCGTAACTCTCCAATTCGATGACGCCCGTTGTGCCTTCGCCTTCGTCGAGTTCGTCTCGAAAATCCTGATCGGCGACCTCGTCGTCGAGCCGGTGCATCAGCCCCTCGGCATATCCCCGCATCTGTCCGGAATCGGAAAGTGCCGCCGCCGGAAGTTCCCGCGTCGCCCCCTGTAGGTCGTAGGGGTCGGATAGAAGGGTTTTTGCAGTCTCCACGCCATCTTCTACGGAAACCCACCCTCGATTGACGAGAATGGCCCGTGAGCCCTCCTCGCCGGAGATATGAAGTGGTTGTACCACCCACAGGCCGGGTTTTCCCTGATAGATGCGGTGCTTGATCAAAAAGACTCGCTCTTCATCCCATTTTCCGCGCACATTGATATGGCGAAAGTCGAACTCCCCGTCCATCAACTGATCTGGTGAGTTAATATTCGCCACGGGCAGATCCATCGTGGCGTCGCGCTCTTCTTCGAAAGCCCGGGCGTCGAGAAACCGACTCAACTGCCAGCTTCCTAAGGTTATCAATAGGCCCAGACCAATGAGGCTAAAGAAGGTGGGCCACAAACGTATGCGAAATGACACGAGGACTCGTCGTAGAGGTTAGAGAAGAGCATTTCGCAGGCCGAGTACTACCCAGGCGAAGATAAAGGCCAGGATGATGCCGGCGGTGATCAGATTGCGGCGCTTTGTCTCCTCCGACGGCTGATGAAAACCATCATCGGCCTCGGGAGGATCGGCTATATCGGTCTTATTTTCGGGGGCTTCGCTCATGAGTTCGGACCCTCTCGGTCTGCACAGGGCAACAGACTTTCAAAAACGACTATTCCACTTCCACCGCCGCTCGGGCCCGCGAACTCTCGGCATTGAAGAAGGTATAACCGAGGCTGATATCGGTGACGTGTTCCGGCAACTCCGGCTCAAACCAGAAGACCAGGGGCATATCCAATTCCTGGCCGGAGATCAGGGTTTGTTCGATAAAGCAGAAGCACTCCAGCTTTTTGAAATACGGCGCTGCTTCGGGCGGGCTGATATCGTAGACCGCCTTGCCGGTCACGTCGTTCGACGTGGGATTGCTGGCGGTGAAGGTCACGGTGCTCTGTTCGCCGGGATTGATGTCGACATAGCGATCGTCGACGCCAAATTCCCAGGGAAGCTGACGTTCGACATTGGTGTTAAAGCGAATTCGAATCTCTCGATCGTCGTCGATTTCAACATTTTCATAGACGTCGGGTTCGCCGATAAACCAGGACGACCCGCCCGGATCGGATTGGGCGCAGACCCAGCGATATAGTGGGATCGAGGCAAAACCGAATAAAAACATACCGACGATGACCATGATGGCCAATCTGCCGACGCGGGCGTTTTTCGCATTCAGATCATCGTCGTGAAGATGTGACTGATTGCCGGGACTTTGTGTCATGGTCGGACTCTCGACTTCAGATAAAAACGATGTTCCGAGTTGTAAGGGTTCGAGGCCCGCGGCCAACCTGGCCGCCTTCGAGGCCCGCGGCCAACCTGGCCGCCTTCGAGGCCCGCGGCCAACTTGGCCGCCTTCGGGGCCCGCGGCCAACTTGGCCGCCTTCGGGGCCCGCGGCCAGCCTGGCCGCATTGAACCTCAGGGGCGTATTGGCGCACGTAGTACGTCACCGAACTGAATATTTACCGTCGAGCTCAATCCTCAGTGCTCGACAACCCTCTGTCCTCGTCGTTGGCTTCGTTGTGCTCCCGGATTAACTCGTCGATATCTTGTTCGGCGCGCAGTTGTTGGGCTTCGCGCTCAACGGCGTCCAGGTAGTGGGCCTCTGTGAAGTGGTGCGTCGACAGGCTATCGACGGACATGGCACCGAAGAGTAGCCCCAGGTAGATAATGGAGAAGGCAAATGTCCGCCGCGCCCAGCGGTTATCGCGCTCAAAGGCGGTGCGGATACAGCAATAGGTGAACCCGGCGCCCAGCACGACGGCGGCCACCAGGTAGATGATGCCGACATAGCCGGTCAGGGCCAACGACAGGGTGATGCCCAGCAGCAATAGCATATAGATGAGCATCTGGAATTTCGTCGTTCGTCGCCCGCGGGCTACGGGCATCATCGGGACTTTGGCCCGGGCGTAGTCACTGTCTTTATACAGCGCCAGCGCCCAGAAATGCGGCGGAGTCCATAAAAAGATGATGCCGAAGATAATCCAGGCTGTTACGCTCAACTCGCCGGTGACCGCCGCCCAACCGATCAGGGGCGGGAAGGCACCGGCAGCGCCACCGATGACAATATTTTGCGGTGTGCGCCGCTTGAGCCACATGGTGTAGATGACCACGTAGAAGGCGTGCCCGGCGATTCCCATCAGGGCCGCCAGCGGATTGACCAAAAACGTCAAAATCAAGACCGCGACGAGCCCGATGACACCGGAAAATACCAGCGCCTGTACAGGCGTGATGGTCCCCGTCACCAGCGGACGCTCGGCAGTTCGCTCCATGACGGAGTCGATATCCTGGTCCCAGACCATATTGATGGTATTGGCGCTGCCGCAGATAAGAGCGGTGCCGATGGTGGCCCAGAAGGCAATCCATAGATCGGGAATCCCGCCGGCGGCGACCAGCATGGTGCAAAACATGGTCACCACCAAAAGCCGGATGATCCCCGGCTTGGTTAACTGGGCATATTGCCCGGCCATGTAGAAAAAACGTCTGAGGCCATGCATCGGTCAGGCTCGAATGCGGGATAATCAACGACTGCAGTCTTTCGCCACCGGTGGTGGCCGGCGAAGAAAAGACTTCGTGCAACTAAGCATTGGTACGAGAGGGATTCAAGCCAATCCGGCAAATTGTCGCATCATCGGTGGGAGTCGCCGGTGGACCCGACGCCTTAGATGCCGAAGGTAGTCTGCCAGGGGAAGATGCCGACGGTCAAAAAGACGGAGAATACAAAGGGGGCGCAGGCCACCAGAATAATCGACGGCTTCTCCGAGATAAGATGCATATAATACCAGGCCACCAGCCAGGTCTTGACCAGGGCCAACACGATCAGCGAGACCACCACGAAGGTGCGGTTAAACTCCAATTCGTACAACCAGGTGGTCAAACTCTCCACCGGTCCCACGGCGGGGAGGATCATCTCGAAGAGGGCTCCGAAGATCTCCGGCTCCGGAATAAAGACCTCGACGACGGTCAATACGGCCAGCCAGACCCAGATCCACATATACTCGTTGTATACCCAGTCGATCTTGGCCCAACCCCAGCCGGTCTCGTAATGGTTTTCTGCGTCTTGTGAAGCCATGCCAATGTCCTGTCGTGCCGTACGTGGATTTTGCCGCAGCGTCGAGCTCAGCGCGATAACGTCAGATGAGGTAGACGAAGGTGAAGACCAGAATCCAGATCAGGTCGACGAAGTGCCAGTATAGCCCGGCGATCTCTACGGTCGACGTATGATCTTTGGTCACCCGGCCGCGGCGTATCGCCATCAAAATGATGGTGTTATAGATGACCCCCACGGCGACGTGCATCCCGTGAAAGCCGGTCAGAAGATAAAAGGTGGCCGGAAAGTTCTGGTTGTAGCCGGCGTCCATCAACAGGTGAAATTTGTCGATGATAAGGTGTGTCCACTCAAATGCCTGAATCCCCAAAAAGATCAGGCCCCCGCCGATGGTGGCCATCAGCCACTTTTCGGCGCGATCCATATTGCCGCGCATCTGCTCGGCCAGCACATGGACCATGGCGACGCTGGAACAGATGAGGATAAAGGTATTGAGCGCCGTTAACTGAATCCCGATCACACCGAATGCGTCGATGGGAAAGGGCCACATGCTGTCCGGCGTCCAGCGCAGACGGGCATAGCCGGCGAGAATGCCGGCAAAGGTCATGGCGTCCATGACCAGGAATGTCCACATGCCAATTTTTCCATTGGTCACACCCAGTGATTCTTCACCGGGGCCGGGACCTTCCATTACGGAGCCATCTTGAGCTGACATAAAAACGACCTCTTGGGACAAAATGCTTCAGTAAAACACTGGCGATAAGCCCTTTTTTGGCGAGCCCGAGGGCCCACCGGGGGCGAAATCCGCTATTGTTGACGATGCCACAACCCACCGGGTTGATCGGCGGAGACGTGCTGGCGGATGATGGGTTTCCACTCCGGCGGTTCCGGAAAGTTGTGGTGATCTGGCGGCGACGGAACCATCCACTCCAGGTGGATGCCGTCACCGTACCAGTGATTGTCTTCGGCGTCCTCGCCGTATTTCCAACTCCAGACCAGGTTGGCGACGAAAATGAGCTGAGCGAGAAAGAGCACCACGGCGCCACCGCTTGAGATCATATTCGCCCACTCAAATTGGGGATCGTAGTCGTAATATCGCCGAGGCATGCCGGCCACGCCCATCCAGTGCTGCAAAAAGAACGTGACGTTTAAAAAGATCGCCGTCAGCCAGAAGTGAACCCTTCCCCAGAACTCGTTGTACATCTTTCCGCTGACCTTGGGATACCAATAATACAACCCCGCAAATAGGGTCAGCATCGATCCGGCAACGAGCACGTAGTGGATATGAGCGACCACGTAGTAGGTGTCGTGAAGCTGGATGTCGACGGATACCGAGGCCAATACGACCCCGGACAACCCGCCCAGGGTGAACATGGCGATAAAGCCGATGGCAAATAACATCGGCGTGTCAAATTTGAGACTCCCGCCCCACATGGTGGCCATCCAGCTAAATATCTTGATGCCTGTGGGCACGGCGATCAGCATCGTCAAAAACATAAAGCCCACACGCACCTCGAGGGCGATCCCCGTAGTGTACATATGGTGGGCCCAGACCACAAAGCCCAGCACGGCAATAGCCATCATCGACCAGGCCATCAGGACGTAGCCGAAGATATGCTTTCGGCTAAAGGTCTGCACCACGGAGCTGATTATCCCGAATCCGGGCAGGATCATGATGTAGACTGCCGGGTGGGAGTAAAACCAGAATAGGTGCTGGTAAAGAACGGGGTCGCCGCCTCCGGCGGGGTTGAAGAAATGAAAGACCCCGGGAAACATCCGCTCAAAGGTCAGCATCAACAGGGCACTGGTCAGCACGGGAGTGGCGGCCAGAATCAAAAAGCTGGTGACGATGATCGACCAGGTAAATAGGGGCAACTGAAAGAGCTTCATCCCCTTGCAGCGCATATTAAAGATGGTCGCCAAAAAGTTGACGGCAGCCATCGTCGAGCTGACGCCGACCAGCACTAATCCCAGCACCCAGAAGTCAGCCCCCAGCATGCCGCTGTAGACGTTGTTGGACAGTGGTGGATAGCCGGTCCACCCGAATTCGGGGAGACTATTGATGAAAAATCCAAAAAACGTCACCAGAGCGGCTGGAGGGAGGATCCAGAACGCAGCCAGGTTTAGCCTGGGAAAGGCCATATCCGGGGCCCCGATCTGGATGGGAACCACGAAGTTACCGGCACCGGTAAAGGCGGGGATGATGAAAAAGAATATCATCGCCGTGGCGTGAAAGCCGGGCAGGGCGTTATACAGCGACGGATCGGCAAATAACACCGGACCGTGGTGGGCCAGTTCGATGCGGATCAAAATCGACAATATCCCGCCAAACAGGCCCATAACGGCGGAAAATGCCAGGTATAGCACGCCGATGCGCTTGGCATCGGTGGTGCAGAGCCATTCTTTGAGATAGAGCCACTTATTGGTCTTCGCCTCTTCGGTAAGAGGGGAGAGATAACCTTTGGCCTTGATTTCCGTCATGATGCGATGCCTTGCCTTTTTGTGGCTACCGCGGACGGCAGCCGACTCTCCAGATGAACACGGTTAAGCGCTGTCTCAGTTTAATTCTTCGCGAATCTCTTGAACGGTCAGCGGCTGAACTTCCGCGGCGTCGTTGTCGAATGACTGGCGAATATAGGTCAACAATGATGCCAGTTGTATATCGGTCATCGATCGGGCCACCGGAGATTTTCGACCCGGCCACTGGTCGCTGTCACGGCCCTCGATGAGGACTCGTGCCAACTCGTCGACGTCCTCGGCGACAACCAGCTCGCTTCCTGTGAGGTCGGGGACGTAATCGGGCCCGCGGCCGTCGGCTCCATGACAACTGGCGCAGCTTCGATAGATGCGCTCGCCGGTGGCCAATAAGTCGTCGGTGGGAGTCGGCTCCACGGCCATCGCCGGACTGGCCGGCAGGCCGAGGGCGTCGCGCACCTCGGCGACATCATCTTCGTCAATGAGGCCACCGTCATTGCCCCAGCTGGTTCGCTCGTGGTTTACGACGGCCGCCACTTCGGCATCGTTGAGGATGCCGCCGAAGGCCTGCATGCCCCCTTCGCCCTGTAGGACGATGTCGATGTGGTCGTCGATTCGGTCCGGGTTGATGACCCGGTCGGCGCCGACCAGCGTGGGGTTGATATCGTCTCCCGTGCCATCGTCGCCGTGGCAGGTGGAGCAGCGTCGTTCGTAAATCGCTTCACCCACCGGCTCTTCGACGAGCTCGAGTTGGTCATCGACCCAGCGCTCAAAACTCGAGGGAGTCATCACGACGGCGCGAAAATACATATCCCAGTGATCGCGGCCGCACAATTCTGCGCAGTTGCCCTGATATTCTACGGCGTTGTAACCGGCGTAGGGCGAGACTTCTTCGACCTCCCGGGCGGTGCTCAGAAAGTCGACCCGTTGTTCCAGACCGCTTACTGGCCGGGCGGCGGCGTCGCGGCCGCTGCGGATCGCTGGCGAGCGCGTCTGCGGCCACAACATGTCTCGGCGCTCGATGGTTGCCGAGTCGCCGGGGCGCACCTGGGCGATGGGCCCGTCGGCGCGAAACCACCAGTGGTTAAATCGCCCCGGGACGGCATCGATTTTGACTCCCAGGTCGGGGATGAAAATCGCATGCAGAACGTCGCGGGAGGTCACTTCTAATTTGACGTTATGATGAGCCGGTACCACCAGATCGGGGTGAGTCAGCGAATCTCGATCCGGGTCGTCGGGAAAGTCATAGTGAAAATCCCAATCCCACTGGGAGGCTTCCACGGTGACGACCATGTCGATTCCGTCTTCCGGAGGAGTCTCGGTGGACCACATCACGTCGATGGTCGCCACGCCAATCCAGACCTGGATGAGCAGGGCGGCAAAGGTCCAACCAAACTCCAGGCGCAGATCGCCGTGGTTTTGAACCGGCAATTCGTCGTCGCTGCGGCGCCGAAACAAAATAATGGAGATCAGGAGGATGCCCTCGACGATGATCACGATCACCAGACAGATCTTGGCGATCACGTTGTACAACTCCGTGATCTCTCGCCCCCCTTCGGAGTGAAGGGCCATAAATTCGCCGGAGCCCGGGATGGCCCAGGCCATCGACGGCAACGACAAGGTGATCAAGACAATCAGCAAGAATCCGACGCCGGCGAAAAGCTTTTGCAGCCCGCCGCGGCGACCTGTGGCGTCCTCGCCCGTCATCCCGCTTATGTTGCGCAACAGATGCTTCATTTTGCTCTTTCTGCTGAAGTGGCCGCTCATCGGTAATATCTTTTCTGCTGTGTCAATACCGGAAATTTTTCCCTGACAAAAGAGGGGTCGAAAATTTCACGGTCAGTGGTGATTATCAATCACGTATGCGCTGAATTCAGTCTTGCTCAAGTTCCTCTTCTGGCGCTTCCTCTTCCGGTGCTTCCTCTTCCTGCGCTTCCTCTTCCGGTGCTTCCTCTTCCGGTGCTTCCTCTTCCGGTGCTTCCTCTTCTGGCGCTTCCTCTTCTGGCGCTTCCTCTTCTGGCGCTTCCTCTTCTGGCGCTTCCTCTTCCGGCGCTTCCTCTTCTGGCGCGTCTTCGGCGTCGTCTATCTCGATATCGCCGGGCTCCAGAAAGTCCGTCTCCTCAAGCGATTGTCGCGCCAATTCGGGATCGTCGATCTCCTCGATAATCTGTTGTACCTGCTCGCGCTGACTATCGTCGAGAGGCACCGAAATGGTAAGTCCGTCAAATGACTCAGCCTCTTCCGGCTCATCGATCTCGTCGACCTCGTCGCTGACGCGGATGCGATCGCGGCCATCACCCTCAAATTGAGTGATATAGGCCTGTACGTCCATCCAGTCCTGTTCCGAGAATGCGGCCACCGAGGGACGATTCGGAAGCGGAGCATGGGGGCCGACGATGGTGCGTTGGGCGACATCCTCATAGGTCCCGCCAACCGAGGCCGGCACCAGCGGTGCGGGCTCGATATGCAGGTAGGGAGGAAATGTGCCATAGGGGCCGAGAGGGGCGTCGGCGCTCCCGTCGGCGCCGTGGCAGCCGGCGCAACTCTGATCGTAGACTTCTTGTCCGCGAATCGGATCGGCGTCGACGTGGACAATGGGATCGCCGTAGTCGTGAAAGCGAAGAAAACGCTCTTCCTCGACATCATCGGCGAGAAACTGCATTGCGTCCTCGATGGGAATCGGGTCGGGGCGCGGAGGCTGACTCAGGGCGCGGCAGACATCTTCGATCTGTTCTTCCGTTAATTCCTCGAGCTCTTCTTCGGGGATAAATTCCTCGCGCACAAAGTGGGTCATGGCCCACAGATCTTCCTCCGGAAGATGTCCGAAGGGAGTCATCGCAGTTCCCTCGATGCCTTCTTCGAGAGTGGTGAAGATGGCCAGAGGACTGGTCCCGTTGGTCCACTCTTCGGCGGGGTCATGAAAGTCTCGGGCCGGCGGTACGGTGGCGCCGCCGGGGCCGTCGCCGCGGCCCTCATCGCCGTGGCAGGTGGCGCAACGCATTTCATACTCTTGAGCTCCCCGCTCCAGTTGTGCCTCGTCTTCTGGCTCGGCAAGGCCGGCGATCTCATCGCGTATCGCCGGATCGCAGACCCCTTCGACGGCCTCATGGCGAATCCGGGCTACCACTTCTTCCGGATCCGGGCTGGGGTCGTCGATCAGATCGTGGACATAGTGGGAGACGGCCCACCGGTCCTGATAAAATAGGTTGTCGAATACGGGGTGCTCTTCATCGTTGTATTCGTAGCCGTGGGTGATGACGCTGAAGATGGATTTCAACCCCGAGCGCTCCACCTCGACGCCGACAAAGCCCTCGGCGCCGAGTCGCTCGCCGAGATCGGCGCCTCCACGGCCTTCGTCGCCGTGGCAGGTGGCGCATTGATCTTCATAGACCTGCTCGCCGCGCTCCAGTTGCTGGGGCGTACCGGTGGTCATTCGATCCAGAGTCTGGATACCGATTGCTTGACCGTACACGGTGGGCACCAGGGCGAAGACGCCGCCGGCGACCAGTGCGATCTTGAGTCCGTTTTTGACCGTTTCTTTTTTCATGTTGTCACTGCGTTAGGCGTAAAGACCAGGCCAGATTATTCGGCACCTTCGTCATCGTGTCCGGGCTCACCGGGCTTTCCGTTGGGATAGATCAGATGGTCGTGGGAGTGCCCGATACCTTCGGCGAGCAGGGGATCTTTGGTGGGCACCAGGTTGTGCTTGGCCAGTGATTTGGCGACGACGATCATGAATAGACCGACAAAGCCCAGCAAGATCGGCAGCTCCAGATAGGGGAGCATCGGTCCGACCAGACCTTCGCCCTGATACCAATAGGGCATCACCCAGATCCAGGTCTCGATGGCCTGCATCACAATCAGCAGGATGCACACATAAACCAGCACGTTTTTCTTATTCTTTTTGGCGTCCTGACGCAGCAGCGCCAGAAAGGGGATGATAAATTTGAAGATCGGTAGCGCCAATAACCAGATGCCCCACCCCTCGCTCATCCGGTCGACGTACCACTTGGCCGTCTCCGGGATGTTGGCGTACCACAGCAGCATAAATTGGCTGAAGTGGATATAGGCGTAAAAGACGGTGAATCCAAAGACCAACTGGCCGATGCGGTGGACCTGCTCGGTGCCCGCGCTTCCTCCGAGGAGGTTTTTGCGCAACATATAGATCAAGATCAGGGTGATGAGCGCCAATCCGGCCTGAAATAAGCCAGCAAAGACGTATACCGACCACATCATCGAATACCAATGCGGGTCGTAGGTCATCAGCAGATACCACGACATAAACGATACGGAGATCACGAACGCGATGATGAAAAGGGCGCTGACCCAGATATTTTTATGCATCAGCGCATAGCCTCCCTCGTCGTCCTGATCGAGGCTGTTTTTACGCATCCAAAACGCGATGGCCGCCAGAAGAATAGAACCGCCGATGGTCGCCAGTAGAAGGCCGGTCCGGTTAAGGATTAGCTCCTTGCCGGCCACGATCGGATCATAGAGTTCGCTGCCGGGATCAAAGACGGCCGGATCGAGCCAGCCAAAGAGGTAATCGGCCCCGAAAAAGCCCAGAATCACGGCCAGCAAAATCGACGGCAACAAATAGGCGCCCAATGCCTCGGGGATGCGGCGAATTGGAACCGCCCAGCTTGCCTTCGACAGATATTGAGTGGCGATGAAAAAGGGACCGGCAAGGGCGACGGAGAAGGTAAACCAAAACCCGATGACATAGCCCCGCCAGGCCCGCTCCGGTTCGCTGGTCAGCCCGACCGCAAAGGCGATCACACCGATCAGAATGAACAGAACTGCGGTGACGATAAACCCTTTCGAGATCTCCAACTCGCCTGGGGGTTCAATATGGTCGTGATGACTTTGGTGAGCCATTGAAGTTGCCTCGTCGCTAGTTGACAAACCCTCCGGGGAGGGAACGGCGCGCACCGCGCAGCCGCAGACTTGTCATTACCTCTCGTATCGCATCCGATCGAGGTCGGTTGGGTTCGGGAAATCGGCGCGTTGTAGGGCTCGGACGTAGTTGACCACAGCCCAGCGCTCCATCTCGGTTAAATTATTGTCGTATGCCCACATCAGCCCCTGTCCGTAGGTGATGACGTGGTAGATCTCGCCGTCGGTCTGGCCGCGAAGCCGGTCGCTATTAAGCGTCGGCGGGGCGCCGAAGTAGCCGGCTTCAACGATGGTTCCATCGCCGTGGCCCTCCATTCCGTGGCATACCGCGCATTGCGCCTCGTAAAGGTATTGACCGTACTCCAGATTTTCCTCGGTGCGCGGTACGGGATTGCCGATCTGTGCGCTTTCCGAGATATCTGGGTGGTCGTCGCGGTGGTAGCCGTCGACGGGAATCGTCTGGGGCGGTGGATAGCGCATTCCCTCGGCCTGATCGTCGCGAAACGTCGGCTGTGCTTGCTGATCGCGATAAAAGGTCTGCTGATGCATGCCCTGAATCGGCACGAGCCGTCCGAATTGATCGTCGCCATCGGCGGGAAGTCCCACCTCGTAGATGCAGCCGCTCAGGACAAATCCCAGCGCGGCGAGCACGATGATATGGAGGGGCCAGGTATTCATCGGTTATGCGCCTTTCGTGATGGGGCGAATCTCGACGGGGTCGAGCGATTCCATAAATTCTCGAACTTCGTTGGCGTCGAACGCCTCGTCTTCTGCCGAAATCCACAATGCGAATCGGTCCTTCGTGATCTCCGGATCGATAATAAAGGGCTTTCGAAAGCAACCGGCGGCGATCAGCATCACCAGGGCTGTGATGCACCCGGCGAGCAGAACCGTCAATTCGAACATGATGGGGACAAAAGCCGGCCAGGGAGCATAGGGCTTTCCACCGATAATCATCGGCCAATCAAAGGTCATGGTCCCGAATTGCAGGGCGTTGGCCGTCAAAAATCCGGCGGCGCCAGCCCCGAAGGTCACCCAGGGAATCCAGGAGCGACCCAATCCCATGGCGTCATCCATTCCGTGGATCGGAAACGGAGAGTAGGCCTCGAAATCGTCGTATTTTGACTCTCGGGTATGCGAGGCGGCGAGCATCAACTCGTCGGGAACGTCGAAGAAGGCGGCAAATCCCTTTAATCCTTCCGGATCGTCGGGCGATGCGGCGGCCGGCGGGACAACGGCGTCGCCGCCTTCGCCGGAAGCCACGATCTCAGCGTCATCCTCGTCGTCTTCGTCTCCGTCGTCCTCGTCATCGTGATCGTCATCGTCATCGTCATCGGAGGCTTCTTCAGAACCGCCCTCATCGTCATCGTCATCAGAGGCTTCTTCAGAGGCTTCATCGTCCTCGTCGTCCTCATCGTCATCGTCATCAGAGGCTTCTTCAGAGGCATCGTCCTCGTCGTCGGAGGCTTCTTCTTCGCCGTCCTCATCGTCGGAGGCTTCTTCATCTTCATCAGAAGTTTCGTCCGA
>SKQC01000125.1 GCA_007119175.1 Myxococcales bacterium
CACGCGAGTGCGCATTACCCTGACGCTGCCTCCCCATGGCCCGCGTGGACAGACGGAGACCTTTGTCACCCAGACGACTCTGGGAATGCCCGAACTTCTGGAGTATTAAGCGATGCTGCGACGGATTGGAAAAATCACGCAGGGGACACTCCGGGTAATGGATCGACCCGTGGAGACGCCGTTTGATGATCGTCCACGTGGAATTGCTCTGATTTTAGCGCTGGTGACGATCGTCATCCTGTCTACGGCAGTGGTCGAATTTACCTATTCGACGCGGGTCAATACGGCGATGGCGACCAACGAGCGCGACTACTTAAAGAGCTATTATCTGGCCAAAAGCGGGGTCAATCTCTCGCAGTTATTGCTCAGCTTTCAATACGCCCTTCAAGAGGAGTCCCGCGATACAGAAGACGATATGGGCCAGATGATCGGCCGGGCGATGCGGCGCAGTAATTTTCAGCTCTATCAATATATCGATCTGCTCATGGGGCCCTTTAATTCGGGGGCCGTGGAGATTCCGCTGGCCAGTGTCGACCTGTCCGGGATGGGGGTGGGCGGTTTCGGGGAGTTTACGGGTCGATTTGACGTCGATGTTGAGCCCGAAGAGGGCAGGGTCAATCTCAACGATTTTGCCCGCGTCGAGGTGCGCGAGACCGATCTGGTTGAATTTTGCTCCATGATCGTCGACGAGCGCTACGACCGGATCTTCGAGGAACAAGATCAATTCGGAGACCTGATGGACCGCCGAGCGGTCACGGCGAATATCATCGATTTTATCGACCTCAATTTTGAGGCCACCCGCCTGACCAATGACTGCACCATCGAGAGCCGCGGCGGCGATGAGATGCGGCCCTACGCCCGGGCCGATGGTCACGAGATCGAACCGCGCAATGCTCGGTTGACCCATGTCGAGGAACTTCACCGCGTTCACGGGGTCAGCGAACATTTTATGGATGCCTTCGGCGACGCCTTTACCGTCTATGATGTGGGACGTCCCAATCTAAATGTGGCTACAGCTCCCGTTTTTTACTCCGTATTATGTCGCAATATTGAGCTCGAAGGCCAGGAGGTCGACGAGGGTGAACACCTGTGCTCGTCGTTTCCGGAAGTCTCAACCCAGGTGATGTTCTTTGCCATGGCGTTGGAGGGCATCCAGCAGTTTTTCGATGATCCTCTGGCGGTCATGCTCGCCTATGCCGGATCGGATGAGAGCAAATTATTGCCCTCGGCAAAGGTGGGCCAGCCGGTGGCTTTTTTGAGCGTCAGCCAGCTTCCCGCGTTTTTGGAGGATCTGATGAGCGAGCCCGACGGTCCGATGTTGATGGCCCGCTTTTTGCCCCACTCGCCGTCTTATCAAGAGATGATTCGTGAACGGCCGGAGTTGGCCGTCGATCCGATCAATCCCAATCTTCCGCGGTGGACCGTCAGTTTTAACCGCTCCGGGTTGATGCGTTCAGTGACCACCCGAACGCCGCGGGTCTTTCGTATCCGCTCCACCGGCACCTACGGGACGTCGAGTGCCGAGATTGAGACCGTCGTAGACTACGGAAAGACGATTCGACGCCTGCCTCAAGAGGAACAATTGCTCGATGAGATTCAGGACGACGAAAGCGAAGAAGCAGAAGCGATGCGCGAGGCCCTGCGTCAGGAGCGCGAGGAGATGCCGAACGGCCGTGTGTTGTACTGGCGTGTGGAGTAGTTAATCAGCAAGTCGTGTCATCGCCCCGGTGATGGCCGCGAACCGAGAGAGCATTATGGCAAATCGCATCGTGGGACTCGACATCGGTACCTTCGCCATCAAGGCGGTGGTCATCGAGTTGCAGCGCAATATGGAGGTCGTGGACTATCGCGAGGTAGAGCTTGCCGAGTTTCGCGATGTCGATACCACTCCGGGGGTCGACGGCACGGTCGCCGAGCCGGAGGGCGGCGATGATTCCGGGGAATTATTTCCGGAAGTCGATCCGGACGATGAGCCGCCCGGCGGGGATTGGGAAGATACCGAGGACACCGCTGTCTTCGACGAGGACGACTGGTCCGATGCGGGCATTGACGGGGCGGCCGCAGATCAGGGGCCCACTGAATTCGGTGAGAATATCGAGGTCACTCGCCCCTGGTCGATGGCCCTGGCGGAGCTCAAGCAGGAGGGGTTTTTCGAAGACGTTCATCAGGTCATCACGTCGTTCCCGGACGGAAAGGCGGTGACGCTTCACCTGGAGGTTCCCTTCGATCGTCCCCGCGATATCGAGGATATTCTACCTCATCTTTTGATGGACGAGCTGCCGATTTCGCTGGGCGAGGTGATCTACGACTTTATCGTCGTTCCTGGAAAACAGGCCGGTCTCTGGGAGGCCCTGGTGGGCTTTGTGGAGCGCGAGGAGATGGCGAAATTCATCGGCCAATGCCAGCAGGCCGGAATGGAGCCGGCGGTCGTCGGCGTCCCGGAATTGATGTTGCGCTATGCCGGCGATCAGGCCGTCGACCCCGGTGTCGACAGCTACGGAGTGATCGATATCGGGCATCGCTTTACGCGTTTGCTGATCATGTCGCAGGGGCGGCCGGTGGTGGTTCACACCACGCGCCGTGGAGGCGCTGAGGTGACCCGGGCCCTTGCCGAGAATTTTCAGATTTCCGAGCGCGATGCCATGCGCTTAAAGCACCAGGAGGGCGTGGTCGGTGAGGCCGCCCGGGCCGGCGACCGGCGTGTTCGCCAGGTCTGCGGGACTATCGAGGAGGCGATGCGGCCAATCGTCCGCGATCTGCGGCGCACCTTTCAGGCCGCCTATGCCAACTATGATGTGGCCGTCGACGAGATCTATATCTGTGGCGGCACGAGCCGGTTGCACGGACTCGAGGACTTTCTACAGCGCGAATTCGAGGTCCCCGTCGAGCCCCTGCGCTGCGATCAGGCCGTGATCTGGAGTGTCGACGCTCAGACCAGGGAGCGGGTGCCCGAGGCGGCAATGGCCCTCGGCAATGCCCTGCAGCGTCCGCTCGACGAGTCGGACCGAAATCTGATCGACTTTCGCCAGCAGGAATTCGTCTTCCGTGGAAAATCCAGTTATCTGCACACCCAGTTGGTCCGCTACGGGGTGGTGGCAGCGCTGTTACTCGTGATGCTCGCCGGGGTACTGATAATGCAGTATTACGACCAGCGAACCCAGCGTGCAGTAATGCAGGCGGCAGTCGCCGAGCAGACCGAGGAGCTATTTGGCGAGTCATTGACCACCATCCAGCAGGTTCAGACGCGCCTGGAGGGCGAGGTCGCTGCCGACCGCGGGTTTATCCCGCGGATGAGCGCCTATGAGCTGATGTTTCAGATCCTCGACCAGATCGACGAAGATATTAAGCTCGAGCTCGACCGCATTGAGGTCGATACCGACCGAAGCCTGGTGCAATTACTCGGAGAAACTGACAGTCCCCAATCTGTCGACGTATTGGCCAATCAGATCGAGGATCTGGAGTGTCTGCGCAACGTCCGAAAAGATCAGGTCAATGTGCGCGGCGAAGATGAAGTTCAGTTTGAACTTCAGATCTCGAGCGGCTGCTCGTAAGCCACGGTGCTGCGTTCGGCAGTGGTCAGGATTATTTCTCAACAGGTTTTTCAACGATGAGTGACGACGTGACACAACATGACGAGTCGGGCGGGATGCTCGACAATCTCACCGAGAGAGAGCAGGTGCTCCTCAAGGCGATGTTCGGTGTCTTTGCTCTGCTCGCCATCTTCGTCATCGTCGGCCTCGTGCAGCGATCGGTGGCGGAGATCGACGAGGAGACCTCCCAATATGCGATGGCCCTGGAGTTATTGGCCAATCAGGGACCTCAGTATATGAGCGCGCAGGCCGGCGACGATGACTTCACCCGGGCCGACCTCTTTACCGAAGAGGTGTTGCACGACAATGAGGTCCAGTTGACGAGCTACGTCGCTTCTCATGCCTCGGCGGTCGATGTCTCTGTGTCCAGCTACGATGTCGACGAGCAGCCCCTGGGCTCTCGCGGAGATCAGGAGGGCCCGCTTATCGAGGAGCGGCAGTTGCGCGTCGATATTCGCGATGCCGAGATGGATCGATTCGTCGAATTGCTCCATCGCATCGAGGAGAGCCGGGAGCCGGTGGTCATCAAGCGCATCGACGTGCGCTCCGTTCGTGACGAAGGCATGGTGCGCGCTCTGTTGATCGTCTCCACCTTTCAATACGCCGACGAAGAAGAGGAAAGCTGATGGAAGAGCAATTAGGCGAGAGGTGGTTTGAGCGCTGGGCACGAGAGTTGGCCGCACTACCGTCGGCCTTTGCATCGAGCCCCTGGTGGGAGCGGAAATTTTTTCGCGTCGCCATCTATATGGCATTCGGCTTATTTTCGTTTTGCCTGTTCTTTGTGTGGACATTTCCCGATCACCGGGTCAAGGAAATCGCCGCCAACTGGATCGAGGTGGCCACAGATCACCGCTATGAGGTCTCGATTGAGGGAATTGGTTTCTGGCGTTTGACCGGCGCCGAGGTGGAGGGGGTTCAGCTTAGCGAGCGGGTTGCTCCGGGCGAATATGAACCGGTCGGGGACAGCGATGAGGACAGCGACAGTGCGAGGCCAGAGCGTGCCGGCAGGACTACGAGCGCCCGCTTAGAACGCATCTCAGTGCGACTATCCCCGATTCGCAGCCTCTTAAATCGCGGGCTTGCGGCTCGATACCAGATCGACGTCGGAGGCAGTGTCATCGACGGCACCTTCGTGCACACTGGCGCTGAACAGCGGCTCGATCTATCGCTTAATGACGTCGACCTTCGCCAGTCGACGCTTCTGGCGTCGTTGATCGGATTGCCCTTATTCGGGGTCCTCGACGGCGACGTGGAATTGGTATTCGACAGCGCCGCCGGTCAGATTATCGACGGACGCGTCGACATCACCGGCGAGAAGCTGACCCTGGGCTCGACGGTGATCGAATCAGATCAGATTCCCGTATTTACGGAGCTGGAATTGCCGACCACCAGCTTCGGCAATCTCGAACTAAAATTGAACGTCGAGGACACCGAGCAGGGGGCACGGATAAATTTTGAGCGATTTCGAACTCGGGGCCTCGATCTCAATACCGAGGTATGGGGGCATATCGACATCGGCCCCCGCGGCGGGCAGCCGCGCCTGGAGATGCGCCTTCAGGTCAAAGAGGAATACGTCACCGAACACGGTCTTGGATTGCTCTTTAATATGAGTGAGTTTCGCGACGGCGAGTACCGGGATTGGTACGGATTCGTGCTGGCCGGCACCTTCGATAATATCAACTTTCAGGGCTCGACGACCGCCGCGCAGGGCCCGGATGCGGGCGGTGATTCCGAAGATGAAGATGACTCGGAGTAAACCGATCGTTCGATTCGTTTGACCACCGGTGATTCGCAGCGCCGGGGATGCTCGAGCGGCGGGTCTTTGTCAGATATCTCTACTTGCAGTATCGGTGTGTCCTCTATGGAGCAGTCGGCCAGGAAAAAAGAGGAGTCCAATCAAGCCCTCCCGCTCGCCGGGGATCGGCGCCCTGCGGTCGTGATTAGCGGGGCGCGACAGCATAATCTGCGCGATCTGACGCTGGAGATTCCAAAGCGCAAGTTGGTGGTCTTTACCGGTGTCAGCGGCTCTGGAAAGTCGTCGATGGCCTTCGACACTCTTTATGCCGAGGGCCGGCGCCGGTATGTGGAGAGCCTCTCGACGTACGCTCGCCAATTTTTGGGCCAGGTCGAGAAGCCGGACTTCGATCAGATCACCGGCCTCAGTCCCACGATTTCGATTGAGCAAAAGACCACTGGACGAAACCCGCGCAGCACGGTGGGGACGATTACCGAGATCCATGATCATCTCCGCGTGATGTGGGCTCGACTCGGTACTCAGCGCTGCCACGAATGTGGAGAGGTCGTCACGGCCACGACCCGAGAGGCCATCGTCGACCAGCTCGCCGCACTGCCGGAGAAGACCCGATTTATGCTCCTGGCGCCGCTGGTGCGAAATCGAAAGGGGGAGTATCGGGAGCTCTTCGATTCGCTGCGAAAAAAGGGGTTTGTCCGAGCTCGTATCGACGGGGAGATTCGCGAGCTGGAGGAGATTGAGCTCCTCGATCTTCATACCCGCCACGATATCGACGTCGTCGTCGATCGGTTGATCGCCCGGGCCGGCGTCTCAAAGCGGCTTCGCGACAGCGTGGAGCAGGCCCTTGATGAGGGTGATGGCCGGTGTCTGGCGGTCGCTCCGCCCGACCAGGAGATCTCCTGGGAGGAAAAGCTCTTTAGCGTCGATCGATCCTGTGCCGGCTGTGGAATCTCATTTCCCGAGTTGACTCACCAGAGCTTTTCGTTCAACAGCCCGCTGGGCATGTGCAAATCCTGTCAGGGGCTGGGGTTGACCAGCCAGGTCGAACCCAGCCTGCTGGTCGTCGACTCCACGCGCACCGTGCGCCAGGGAGCTATCGAGGCCATCGGTCACGAGCCCGGTACAAAGCGCGGTAAATTTCAGTGGCGCGACGAGGTCGCCGGCATCTGGGAGAAGCTGTTGGCCTCCGCTGAGGCCGGCTCCTGCGACCTCGACGTTGCCTGGGAGAAATTAAGCCGCGCCGACCGGCGCTTCTTTTTAAGGGGGCCGAAAAAGCCCCGGAAGGGCTACCGAGGATTTTCCGGTGTCGTCCCCTTTGTTGCGAAAATGCACGAGGAGGCGTCGACGAAAGGGGCTCGAAACTTCTTTGCCGAATTTATGGGAAGCTCGCCCTGTCCGAAATGCTCGGGGCTGAGGCTGCGGCCGGAGAGTCGCGAGGTGTATTTTCGCGACGTCTCGATGGCCGAAATCAACGCCATGGACGTCGTCGACGCCCGTGCGTTTTTCGATGATATTACGCTCGAGGGAAATGAGGTCTTAATCGGCGAGGAGCTTATTGCTGAGCTGCGCCGAAGGCTTCGGTTTCTCGTCGAGGTCGGCCTGGGCTATCTGACGTTGAACCGGCCGGCGGCGAGTCTGTCTGGCGGTGAGAGCCAGCGAATTCGGCTGGCGAGCCAGCTCGGGAGCGAGTTGTCTGGCGTCTTATATGTGCTCGACGAGCCGAGCATCGGCCTTCACCAGCGCGACCACCAGCGCCTGTTGTCGACCCTCGAAGAGCTTCGCGATGAGGGCAATTCGGTGATCGTCGTCGAGCACGACCGGGAGACGATGGAGCGCGCTGATTTTCTCGTCGATTTCGGCCCCGGTGCCGGGCGCGAAGGGGGCGAAATCGTCGCTCAGGGCTCCCCGGAGATGGTGGCCCGTGCCGAAGAGAGCATCACCGGCGCTTATCTGGCCGGTCGCAAGCGTCTGCAGTGGCCGGAGCAGCGGCGAGAACCGGCCGACGGCGTCGTCGTGCGCGGCGCTCGCCACAATAACCTCAAAGATATCGACGTTCATATCCCGTCGCGGGCCTTCGTCTGTGTCTCCGGTGTCTCCGGGGCCGGAAAGAGCAC
Organism: Myxococcales bacterium; assembly: GCA_007119175.1. Taxonomy (GTDB): domain Bacteria; phylum Myxococcota_A; class Bradymonadia; order Bradymonadales; family Bradymonadaceae; genus SLJM01. Next base: position 7,458 of record SKQC01000125.1, read on the forward strand.
GCTGGTCAACGAGATTTTATATCCGGCGATCGCCCGCCGGGTTTATTTTAAACATCGCACCGTCGGGGCTCATGATGCTCTCGATGGGCTTGAGCGTTTCGACAAGATCATCGAAATCGATCAGAGCCCCATTGGCCGCACACCGCGCAGCAACCCGGCCACCTACACCAAGGTCTTCGACCATATCCGCAAATTCTTCGCCTCACTTCCCCAGGCGAAGATGTACGGATTTACGAAGAGTCGTTTTTCATTCAACGTCAAAGGCGGCCGCTGCGAGGCCTGCAAAGGGGCGGGTACCAAGAAGGTCGAAATGAATTTTTTGGCCGATGTCTACGTGCCCTGCAATACCTGTCTGGGACGGCGATTCAACGCCGCCACATTGCGGGTTTTATACCGCGGAAAATCCATCGCCGACGTGTTGGAGATGACCGTTGCCGAGGCCGCAGAACTCTTTGAGGTCCATCCCAAGATACGTCGGTATATGCAGACGCTCCTCGATGTGGGACTCGATTATATGCGCCTGGGCCAGGTCTCGCCGACTCTCTCTGGCGGTGAGGCACAGCGCGTTAAGTTGTCGCGCGAATTAGCCAAGATCGCCACTGGCGACACCATGTATATCCTCGACGAGCCCAGCACGGGTCTGCATTTTCGGGATATAAGAAAATTGCTCGACGTGGTGGACCAACTGGTCGATGCCGGCAATACAGTGGTCATGATCGAGCATAATATCGACATCATCGCCTGCGCCGACCACGTCATCGACCTCGGCCCGGAGGGCGGCGCCGATGGAGGACATCTCGTCGCTCAGGGCACGCCCGAGGAGGTGGCCGGAGTCGATGAGTCATATACCGGCCGGTTTCTGCGGGAGCATTTCGAAGACGCATAAAATTCAGGCGGGAGAGCCTATGACGGACATCGACTTATCGAATATCAAGCCCTTTGAGACTCGCGATGGGTCGACGACGCTCTACGATGAAGTGCGAGATATTCACTATCGTTCGTGGCATGGCGCGGTCAGTGAGTCGCGCCATGTTTTTCTGGACGGAACGGCGCTCAAAGACCGTGGTTCCAGATGGCGTGTCGCCGAACTCGGTTTTGGCGCCGCCGTCAATTTTACGCAGACCGTCCAGGCGTTTCGAAGCTGTGAGGCAGCCGTACAATTGATCTACCACAGCGTCGACTGGCGACCCGTGACAGCCGATCATCTCGGTTTTCATAAAGGCGAGGCAGGCACCATCGCCCGACGAGCCGTCGACAAATATCACAGCGATGGGCAAAGCTTGATCACCGTGCGAAGCGACGATGAGGCCATCGAATTACACCTGCACGCGCAGCCCTGGGATGACGTAAATCTGGCCGGGTTTTCTGCCCATGCCTTCTATCACGATCCCTTCTCAAAGAGGGTCAATGCCGAGGCCTGGTCTGCGGAGTCGTTTGCCCGCGCAAAGGCGGCGATGGAAGAGGGCGGTCGGCTGGCCACCTATTCGGCGGCCACGTCGGTAAAGCGGGCGATGTTCGAGGCTGGCCTTTCAGTCGCCACAGCGCCGGGGCCGGGACGAAAAAGAGAGATGACGATCGCCTCGCCCGTGCCCGACGCCCTCGATGGACTGCAACTGCTCGATAGCAGCCGCTATCTAAAGACATCGTAATGGGTGACGAGCCGAAAATTGCAATTATCGGTGCCGGTCTTGCCGGGGTGTCACTGGCCACGGCGCTTCTGGAGCGCGGCGTGGATTCGTCGCGGCTACACCTTTTCGACGGCGGTGATCCGCGTCGGGGGTCATCGGTGCCGGCCACCATGATTCATCCCTTTCCGGGCCGGGCGATGACATTTCGGCGAGGTCAGGCAGACGCCTTTATTCGAAGCTGGGGCAGGCTTCAGCGGTGGAACGAGCAATGTGGCGGCAGGTTTTCTCGCCCGGCGCCCATGATCCGTCCGCTCACCGACGATGAGCGGGGGCAGCGACTTCAAAAGACCTGGCTGGAGGCCAGGGCGGATTACCCCGATCTCATCGAATGTCGCGAAGTGGGGCCCGGCGAGCTCAACGAGCGCTTTCCTCAATTTCAATCCACGGTGCCGGCCCTCGTATATTCGCCGGCGGCGGCCATCATATTGCCAGATCTGGTCGATGCGCTGCTGGGCAGGTTGGAATCCGGCGGGGTCACCGTCCATCGGCGGCAGGTGCATGCCCTGCAAGACCTGGGTGGGCATTGGAGGCTCGATACTGAGTCCGGCAAAACTACCTTTGACCAGGTAGTATTGGCCGTGGGGGCCTCGCTGGACCGGATCTTCCCGAACCTCGACCTTCGGCGGCGGGCCGGCGAAGTGCTCATCTTCGACCCCGGCGAGTGCGAATTGTCAGCGTTATTTAACGGCGGAAAACATATCTGTCAGCGTCCCGATGGATATTGGGGGCTTGGCTCTACCTATTTCGATCCCGCCGACTGGCAGGAGCGCGATGACGAAGTGGTTGCAAAAGCGCTCATCGCCGGAGTGAATCAATTTCTTCCGATCGTCAACGACCTTCCAATCATCGAGGTCGGGCGCGCGGTACGCGGCGTTTTTGGTTCGGACCATATGCCGCTTGCCGGTGCCGTGCCGGGCCGAGACGGGCTTTATGTGCTGGCCGCATTCGGCTCCAAGGGGCTGTTGTGGGCCCCCGCCGTGGCCGCCGATGTGGCGGCGCTTCTCGTCGGCGACGCCCAGGCGCTCTCGCCGCATGTCGAGGCCCGTCGCATGGCGCTTCGGCATTGGGCGACGGCAGGTGATGAAGTGATGAGATTTGCGCGGTCGCCAGTGCTGGGTTAAGCTCCAGCGGTCATTATCCGATCGCGGCGGTCCGGGAGCATTTCCCGCCACTGCAGTGGATTTTAATTTCAGGAGAACCATGCCCAGCGATCCATCGCTTCAACTCGAGGATATCACCGGTGATCTCGTGAGAGTTCTCGAGGTTGTTCAAGAACTTCGGGATATCGACGGTTCGGCGACGTACGAGACGGTGCGGCGCGCTACGAATGGAGAATTTAATCTCCATCTCTTGAGCTATGTGCGATTTCTGGAGAGCAATTCTCTTCTCACCTATGACCGCATCAGCGACGAGATGGAAGTGACCTCCGACGGCGACCGGATCTGTAAAGACCCTTCCGAGATCGTCGACGAGACGCGCGCTGCCTTTTCCGAACAGCTCGGCGAATTGGGCTCCCATGATTTAGGAGACGTCTTCGACGGGGTCGCTGAGGGAATGGACGATGCCCTCGATGAGTTTGACGCCGGGCAATCGACGCAAAGGATTGATGCTGGCGAGCAGGCCTTTGCCATGGGCGACGGCGGTGGGGTGTCCTTCGGAGCCACCGGTGACGAAGTAGCGCCACCACCGGCTGCCGGCGGTGGCGTGGAACCATCAACGCAGAAGTTAAACCAGGCCGCCTCGACAAATGGGGCGCCAACCTCTCTCCCAACTGAGGAGAATTCGATGAACGGCGATATCGATACACCAGAAGCAAAACCCCAGTGGTCACAATCCGGCCAGGAATCATCAATCGATCAATCTGCGTACGAGCGTATCGAGGAGATCGGAAGCGGGGGTATCGGCACCGTTTATCGAGGACGTCAGGTGCGGCTCAATCGCGATGTGGCAATCAAGGAGATCCGCGAGATTTTTAACGTCTTCGCCGGGATTCAGCGAAGCGATATTCTGGCTCGATTCCAGAGCATTGCCGAGACTCAGGCCTCGCTGGTTCATCCCAATGTCATTCAGTTGATCGATTGTGATACCAGCGGCGAATATCCCTTTTGGGTGATGCAGTTTGCTCCCAACGGCAATCTGCGTCGCCTTTTGGAGCACGGCGACCGTCCACCGCTGAAGGTGTCCCTGAAGTATTTTTTGCAACTCCTTCACGCCCTCAATACGGCCCATGACCAGGACGTGGTCCACGGTAGTTTAAAGCCGGAGAACGTCGTCCTCGACCACGCCGGAAATGCCATGGTCACCGATTTTGGGATCTCCAAAATCGTAGAACAGGACGGCGGCACGGGAAATCAGGTCTATGTAGGGGTGGGATCGGTGGCATATATGAGCCCCGAGCAATTTCAAGACCCCAATCTGGCCACGGTCAGCACCGATATCTACTCATTGGGCATCATGTTTTACGAGATGCTCACCGGAAAAGTCCCCGGCCGGCGATCGCCGATGCCGTCGAGTTTTTATCCCGACATCCCGCGAGCCCTCGACGATATCTTCGACCAGATGACCATGGATACCGAAGAGGACCGCTACGACTCCATCGCCGAGATCATCGCCGACCTATATGCCTCCGAAGATATCATGGAGCTATTCGACAAGCGCTCGGGGGTACTCTTTTTGCGCGATCCCATCACTCATGGAGAGCTGGGGCTGGGCGAGGGCGTGGTGATCGGGGCTCCACAGGGCGATTCATCGGAGGCTTCAGAGCAGGCAGCGGCCGCCACCGAGGAGGATTCGCCGGAGGTGGACGGAGACGCCGACGAGCCGGAGGATGCCGAGGAGCAGCTATCGGATGAGCAGGAAGAGGAAGAGGACAAGGTCGTCGCCGAAGGCAGCAGTGATGCACCGGAGGGGGAGGCGGGCGATGTCCTCAACAAGCTCGATGAATACGGCGAGATGTTCGACGACGTCTAATTCTCGCTTTTCACCGGAGTGAAGCACCGATGCTTCACATCCTGTTTTGCCCCGGGCCCCACCGGGTGAGAAATGAGCGCTAACCTGATGGGAGCTACGACGACTGTGGGGAGTCGCCGAGGGTATTGCTCAGTCGATGAAGTAGATTGAGGGCCTCGATGGGGCTCAGCGTATCGACGTCGATCTCGCGAAGCGCCTGGAGGGCGCTTTTTTCTTGTGGAGAAATCCGGGGGCTGCCGCTCTGAAAGAGGGTGAGTTGATCGGG
>SKQC01000250.1 GCA_007119175.1 Myxococcales bacterium
CGACGGTGGCCGCTGGCGCATGGCGCGGCGTAAGCAAGCGCCAACCAGCATCATCGACGATCTGATGTCGTTCACCGATGGCAAAGAGCTGCCGAGGCAATACCACCGAGAGATCGAAGGCCTCGATAAGCGCCGCATATCCAGCGGGTATTCCACTCTCGGGCAGCCGCCTTTGGCGATAGATGGTGGTGGAACCGGGAAAATTCATGGGGAGTCTGGGGCACCGAATGTGGAGTTTGCGGTGTGATTTCTCGTTCTACCAGGTCATCATCGATGAAAAACGATTATTTGTCATGAAAAACGATTATTTTTCGTCTCTTTTATGAAAAACAGTTATGAGGATGGAAAAATTTCTCCGGCCGATTCTGCCTGGGTGAAGCCCGTATCGGGAGGTCCCGTTTCCCGAGGTGTAAGGAGGTCCTCGAGGGCAGGTCGGACTCGACGCCTCCATCGACGCCGGTGAGACGTTCTGTGAGCGAGAAGGTGCGAGCGGTGATGATCTGGATGAACCTGGGACGCTGGACGTCGAAAAGTGTCCGAAGTATGAAGTCGTTCGGCTCCTCCTCACTATCTCTGGACTATCTTATGACCGACCAAGATGACGCTCTCGACCTTCGCCACGGCGCTAGTATCCGGTGGGACCATCCGGACCTCGCCGTCGACTCGGACACCTCGCGGCGGGCTCGTTATCGCCAACTTCAGTCTCGGTTCCGGGAGGAGGTGCTTGGCATTGGAGTGGGTCTCGACAGCCGAGAGATTCGGCGTCCCAATATGTTGCCGCGAGCCGCTGTGTCTGAGCGCCCCCATCTGAACTTCTTGTCGCCGGCCATCGGCGAATATGCCCGGGCGCGGGCTTCTGTGGTGGGGGCAGAGCACGGGACCCTCGAGGAGGACCGGCTCTATCGCAATATGCTGTCCAGCATGCCCATGTGCTTCAACCTCTTCGGGCAGCTTCGGGTATATCCGCAATCGGCAGCCCGGCTGCTCTCCGACGCCCTGGAGTTGGACATCGCCGCCGTGAGCAAAATCGACGTTGAGTGGACGCCCAAGGGTGAACATCCACTGGGCGACCGTACCGCCTTCGACGCCTTTGTCGAATATATAACCAGCGACGGGAAACGGGGTTTTCTGGGGGTGGAGACGAAATATACGGAACCCTTCAGCCACAGGGAATACGACAAGCCGAGCTACCGGCGATGGAGCGGACCGAAGCATGGCTTCGTCGACGGCGCGGCCCACCGGTTGATGCAGCGAAAGACCAACCAGTTGTGGCGAAATCTGCTGCTCGTCATCGCTACACGCCACGAGCAGGACTACGCCCACGGCCACGTCGTGGTCATCGCGCCCGCCGACGACCGGGGCGCATCCAAGGCCCTCGACGGCGTGCGAGCACAGATGGTCGAGCCGAAAAAATCGGTGCGTGGTATAGACCTCGAATCGCTGATGGCGAGGGCCGCTGAATACGACGAACTCTCCGCATGGGCGCGGCGATTTTCCGAGCGCTATCTGGCGGTATAGAGAGGTGGGAGGCATCACCTATGAGCGAGTATCGATACTATGAATTTCGCGCTCTCGACGAGCCGCTCAGTGAAGCACAGGTGAGCGAGCTTCGTGGCATCTCGTCGCGCGCAGAGATCACGTCGACGAGCTTTATCAACGAGTATCATTGGGGTGATCTGAAGGCTCGTCCAAGACAGTTGGTCGAGGAGTATTTCGACGCCTATCTCCATATCGCCAACTATGGTGTGCGGGAGGTGATGTTTCGAATGCCCCTGGGGACGTTGGACGTCGAAGTGGCCGGGCAATATCAGTGCGATGAGTGCCTCCATATCTGGGAGACGGACAGCCATCATATCATCTCGTTTTCGCCCTATCTCGAAGATCTGGGCCGCGAGGAGTGGTGGGAAGATCAGCATCTCTTGCCGTCGATGCTGCCGCTGCGGGAGCGGCTCGCCGCCGGTGACTTTCGGTCGCTATATCTAGGTTGGTTATTCTCAGCCGTATACACCTGGATGGATCCGGAAGAGCAAGAGCCCCCAGTGCCGACGGGAATCGACGAGTTGGACGGTCCGTCCTCGGCGCTGGCCCAATTTCTGTTGCTAAACGACGAGCAGCTTCAGGTTGCCGCCGAGGCGAGTCGATCGCCGTCGGAACAACCCTCGGATACCGAACTTAAGCGCTGGCTCGCCGAGCAACCAGAGGAGTCGAAGTTAGACTGGCTCATGGCTTTCGTTCGCGATGGTGCAGGGATGCCCAGCACCTCAATCCTTCGTCAATTCGCCAAAGATCACGGACTGGTTCTCGCAGGAGATGTCACCTCGGTAAGCAAGCGCCGCACGGCCGGCGAGGTATTTGAGCGGGTCGAAAGACTACAAGAGAAACGCGAGGCCCGAGAGCGCGAGAGACGGCGCAAAGAAGAGGAGCGAAAACGCCGGGAGAAACAGCGTAGGCGAGAAGCCTATCTCGACGAGATCGTAGGCAGGCAAGAAGAGTTGTGGAGCGAGGTTATCGAACTCGTCGCCGACTCCTACGCCGCCGGAGACTACGATGCGGCGGTCAAGACCCTCGTCGACCTCCGAGATCTGGCGCATCGCCGGGGAGAAACTGCCGATTTTCGGCGCCGCCTCGCTGATTTCGAGGAGCGATACGATCGACGTCGAGCTCTGATACGACGCATTGCGGACAAGGTGTGGAACGGATCATAAACGACCCGGACTACGCTCCCTACCTTCCCACCGTCGCTTCTGATGGATACGTACTGTCGGCCTCTCCAGTCCTTCGTATACGCCCATTTCTACAAATCGACCCTCTGACAAATCATTGGCCCGCTCATCGAGCGTCCATTCGTCGAATTTCTCGACGGGAACATCCATCTCGCCTAGTGTCGGATCCTCCTCTTGATCGGGTCGCTCGGCGAGTTGCAGATAGACATGGTCCACGTCGACCTCCTCGACACGACCAGTGAACCAGGTTTCCAACTCGGTGTCTCCGTCGGGATGTCGGTGGGAGACCAGATGAGATCGTTCCCAACGTTCATCGGGACCAATCCCCACCGGTTTGTTTAGAGCTCACTCCCCAAACTCCGCCCGCAGCGTCTCGAGCCTATTCGCTCGCCGATCACCGAAATCATCGACGAAAAGGGCCTCGCCGTCGGCGCCGTCGAGGCGCGTGGTGGTGACGGTGAAGACCATATCGTCCCGCTCTTCCACCTGTCCCCAATCGCTGAACGTATTGGGCGCCAGATTCCACTCGGCCGACTCACCGGGCTCCAGCCCTCCGGCAATCGAGTAGTTGAAGGTCTCCTCGAGCCAGGCGACGGAGCGACCCGGCGTGGCCAGCCGACCATCGAAATAAGCCCGCGAGATGGCGTGCTCCGTGTTATTGGTCACCTCCAATTGAA
>SKQC01000193.1 GCA_007119175.1 Myxococcales bacterium
CGATGAGCGGGACCTCCCCGTAATCTTCAATCAATCGTGCCCGGTGTCTGATTTCGTTGCCGGTTATCTGTAGTGATTTTTTGAGGGGCTCGCGGATGTCGATGGGGGCGAGCTCTTCGTCGGTTTGCGAGAAGGTCCTGAGCCCTCGCACGACCTCAGCGACCCGGTCAGCGCCACGGATGGCCGTATCGAGAGCCTGACGAATCTCTTCGTGCGACTCCTCGGGGTCGTCGAGTGATTCGTCGAGAAATTCGAGGTTGGCCAGGACGAAGGAGAGTGGATTGTTGATCTCGTGGGCCACGCCCCCGGCGAGGGTTCCCAGTGACATCAGCCGCTTGGCTACATCGAGGCGGGCCTCCAGCCGCCTTCGAGCAGTGACGTCGCGGATGACTCCCACCAGGACTTTTCGCCCCAGGGAATCGACGAACATCGTTTTTTTGGTGATGATAACGTGCTCATCTCCGGCGGCGTCGGTAAAGGACTCCTCGTTTTCTACGGTCTCACCGGTGGAGAAGACGAGATTGTCCTTTTCCCAGAAGACATCTGCTTCGTCTTCCGGGAAAAAATCGTAATCCGATTTGCCCAGAAGCTCCTCGCGGTCATTTCCCATAAACTTGCAGTAGGCATCGTTGAGAAAGATCCAGCGATGATTTTCGTCTTTTACGAAGATGGGATCACCGACGGTGTCGATGACCTTTTGCAAAAAATCGTCGTCCCAGACCCGGTCGTTGCCTCCGGGGCGGTAATCGGGCTCCGATATCTCTGAGGAGTCGTCGACGGGAATTGGGGGAGCCGGGATGGGCTCGCCACAGCGGGCGAAGGCCTGAGTCATGGCGATAAGTAATGTGCTCAGACTTTTTTTCGGCAGATCGTCGTCGTGGAGCAGAAGAGTCGCTGTTGCCCGTTGAATTGCCAGAAGTCCCTCTGATTCGCCCTGTGCTAGATCGGCGAGTTCGGCCGCGATCTGGCGTGCCACCTCGTCGTCGGGTGTGGCATCGTCGCGCCATTGCGTAAGATCAGCGGTGATTGGCTCCAGGCGTTCATGCAGTTCGGAGGCGACGATGGCTCGTAATTCGCTGAGGAATTTCGACCGCGCTGCTATCTGTGAGGAAGACGGTTTGGAAGGCAAGAGTCCGCTCGACTTCGAAGGGGATAGTTTCGGGAGCGCGTTTCCAACGTGCGTCTGGAAATTCAGAGCGGTCAATAAAGCAGCAAATTGGCTGATTGAGCCATCATCATAGGCCGAACTATCAGCGGCGATCAAATACTATACACCGTGGCCCTTTTTTTGAGTCCTGCCACTGGTGTCCACATTTCGCGTGACAGGACCGAGTGCTGGGTATCGACGCAGTGAGGACACACAGATGGCAGACGCAACAGAAAATCGAGACGTCTTATTAACCGGGGCCACTGGATTCGTGGGCCATTCATTATATCCCGATCTGGTGGAGGCCGGCCATTTGGTGCGCTGCACGACGCGCGACGTTCACAGCGCAAGGCAGCGCTGGCCACACCGCCGTTGGGTGGAGATGGACGTCGAGCGAGAGGAGTCGGTCCATAAAGCGATGCGCGGATGTCGGGCGGCCTATTATCTGGTGCATCGAATGGCGGATACTCCCGATTATGAAGAGCAAGAGGCGCGGGCGGCGATGACCTTTTTGGAAGCCGCCACTGAGGCCGGCGTGGAGCGGATCGTCTATCTGGGTGGCGTCAAACCGGCCGGGAAGCCCGCTCATCATCTGCGCAGTCGCCTGGTGACGGGAGCTATTTTGCGAAGTGGTGAGATCTCGACGGTGGAATTGCGAGCATCAATGATCGTCGGTCACGGAAGCGCGAGCTGGCAGATCGTACGCGATCTGGCACTTCGCCTCCCGGTGATGCTCTGTCCACGGTGGCTCGAAAATCGCACTCAGCCGGTGGCCATCGATGATGCCAGAGATGCACTGGTGGCGGCGCTGCAGCTAGAGCTTGAGCAGAGTGCTATATACCCCATTCCCGGTCCAGAAGTGCTGTCGTTTCGAGAGTGCATCGAGCGGGTCTGCGAGCTGGTCGGGAATCGACCGAAGATGATCAATGTTCCCGTGCTGACGCCACGGCTGTCGGGCTATTGGCTGCGCCTGGTGACGGGAGCGAATTACCATGTCGCACGAGCCCTCGCCGAGGGACTAAAAGACGACCTGGTCGTCGATAATGACGAGTATTGGGAGCTGATCGGACAGGGGCCGCGAATTGGATTCAACACCGCCGCTCGGCAGGCCCTGGCCGGTGAAAAAAAGCTGATGAACCAATACGAGCGGGCTATTCACACCCTGGTCGACCGCCGCCGGAGCTCGCCACGATAGTGAGGTCAAAAATACTCACCATGGGCGCGGTACTCTCCGCTTGAAACGGCGTCGGCGAAGTGGGAAGGTTCGAGGCAATAGTGGGAGAGTTCAGTATTCTGGAGAGTCGACGATGGAAGCATACGAGAAGTTGGAAGAGCATTTCGAGAAGCTCAATCGCTTCGGCGAGGTACTCGCCATACTCGGCTGGGATCACGCAGCGATGATGCCCAGCGGCGGTGCAAAGGCCCGGGCTGAGCAGATGGCCATGCTCCGGGGACTCCATCACCAGATGCTCACCGAGCCGCAGGTCGAGGAGTGGTTGGAGAAGGCGGGCGACGCCGACGAACTCGACGAGTGGCGCCGGGCGAATCTGCGCGAGATGCGGCGGGCCTGGCTGCACGCCAGTAGCGTGCCGGCCCGGTTGGTCGAGGAGCGAAGCCGCAAGGGCTCGGAGTGCGAGGTGTTGTGGCGCACGGCACGAAAAGACGACGATTTTGCCCGGCTCGCCCCCTACCTGCAGGAAGTACTTAAATTGACGCGCGAGGTGGCCACCATCAAGGCCGAGGCCTTCGGCGTCAGTCCCTATGACGCATTGCTCGATCAATTCGAGCCCGACGGCTCATCGGAAAAGCTCGACGTGGTCTTCGACGATCTCGCCGAGTTTTTGCCCGGGTTTTTAGAAGAGGTTCTGGAGCATCAGGCGCAAGCACCCGACCCGATTGTTCCCACCGGGCCGTTCCCGCAGAAAAAGCAGGAGGAGTTGGCTCGACGGCTGATGCAATCCTGGGGGTTTGATTTCGACCACGGGCGTCTGGACACCAGCCATCACCCCTTTTGCGGCGGCTATCCGGAGGACGTGCGGCTCACCACTTTTTATAGCGAAGATAATTTTCTTCGCGCCATCATGGGCGTGCTCCACGAAACGGGCCACGCTCTGTATAGCCGCGGACTTCCGCCGGATTGGCGTGGACAGCCCGTGGGGCGGGCCCGCGGGATGGGGGTTCATGAAAGTCAGTCGCTATTTGTGGAGATGCAGGTCGGGCGAAGTCGCTCCTTTGTGCGCTGGGTTGCGCCTTTATACCGCGAGGTCTTCGGCGCCGACGGTCAGGAGTGGTCAGTGGACAATCTCCACCGGGTTAAGACCAGAGTGGAGCGCAGCCTGATCCGGGTCGACGCCGATGAGGTCACCTATCCGGCTCACGTCATTCTCCGATATCGCCTCGAGAAGGCGATGATCGCCGGCGATCTGGAGGTCGAGGATCTTCCCGCGGCCTGGAACGAGGGAATGGAAGAGCTGGTGGGAATTCGACCGCCCGACAATCGCGACGGATGCATGCAGGATATCCACTGGATGGACGGCACCTTCGGTTATTTTCCGACCTATACCCTCGGGGGCTTGATGGCGGCCCAGCTCTACGCTGCTGCCGAGCGCGATTTGGGCGATTTAGACGGGGCGGTTGAGTCTGGAGAGTTTTCGGTGCTGCTCGATTGGCTGCGTGAAAATATCCACTCCGTGGGATGTCGGCTGACGACGGAAGAACTCCTCAAGGAGGCCACCGGAAGCGGCCTCGACGCCGGTTATTTCAAAAAGCATCTGCGCGATCGGTACCTGGGCCCGGATCATTCATGAGCCGCAGTAGGCGTCTCATGAATAGTCCGGGTGAGCCAGCAGATTGCGCGATGGAATACGATATCGAAAAACTCCGGGGAATTATCGACCGCGAAAGCGGGCGTCTGCTCTCGCGCGCAAAAAAGCTGCGTCAGATGGTAGCGTCGTTGGTAGAGGACTACCCGACGGCTCGACAATTTGCCGATGAGGTGCAGAGCGTAGCCGCCACTGATGAGACTGTGGCGGCCAGGTTGCGCCGGTGGGACTGGGAGGAGGAGCTGGTCGGGCTCGGCGAGCAGTTGAAGCGGGTTTTTCAGTCCGGCGATTCGTCGGTGGTCCTGGAGTTGGACTGGCACGATGACCTGGGATTATTCATACAGCGCAGCCCGGAGCCGGCGTGGCGGACGGCCGCCGAGCGACCCGGCGTGGACGTGGCTGAACTCGTCGATCGACTGCTGGAGACCGGCGACGATCGGGGCAAAAATTGGGCGGTGTCGTATCCGATCATATTTTCTCATCAGGCGGAGGCCAATCACCGCGCCGTGGCCCGGGCCATCGGATGGGCCGCCGTGAAAATGGTGAGCCAAAAGATGGTCGCCTGCGAGGGCGAGGGCCCAGAGGCGGTTCATTTTTATCGCGACGGTCGCGAGGTCAGTGATTGCGATGCCTGTGATTTTGGGTATTCGGCGCGCGGTGAACTCGTGCGGCGGATCGAGGCTTTCGAACAGGTCGATCCCGGTGCTCATTGGGTATTCTGGATGAAAAATAGAGAGTCGGCTCCAAGAGAGGTGCGCGAGCTTCAGGAGCAGGCAGGCACTCGGATCGCCGTGGAGGTCGAACGCCCGCTTCGGCGACTTCGCGTGGTGGAATCACCGCCATCAAAGGTGGTGCGAAAGCGCCATACCGTCTTCGTCGACGCCTGTGAGTCTCGGCGCCGAGATCGCTATTTTGCCACCGAGGAGGCCCTCGATAAAGCCGTCGAAGACAGTCTCCGTCGGCGAATTGCCGACGGCTTTCGCATCGTCTATGAGCGCCTGGAGACCGACGGCGAGGTCTGCGAGCGCAGGACTTGAGTTTTTGTGTCTTCTACGATCCGCTCAACGGCAAGACCACGGCCTGCGAGTAAGCAAAGGCCAGGGCGGCGAGAAAGAGAATCACGGCGATCGCCGCGACCAAAACCGTCAGATATCGGTAGCGTTCCATCGGCGTTAGACCAGGTTAAAGAGTTCGGCGTGAATATGCGTGCGCGGGACGTCCACGGAGAGCAGGGCCTGTTCAACGTTGACCAGCATGGGAAATGGACCGCATAAAAAATATTCGTGCCGGCGGGGATACTCGGGCATGTGGCGTTCGATGAGTTCGGAGTCCACGTAGCCGGTCTCGCCGTCCCAGTCGTCGGGCGGAGAGTCGAGGACATAGATAGTTTGAAGATTTTCCAGTCGGTCGTGGAGTTTCTCGATCTCGTCGTAAAAGGTCAGACTTTCAAATTCGTGGGCCGCAAAGATAAGCAGCAGCGGCCGTGTATCGCCGTAGTCGGCCAGGGTGCGAAGCATGCTCATGATCGGGGTAATGCCGATGCCGCCGGCGATGAAGACGTATCCTGCCGCCGGGTATCGATCGGAGGTAAAAGCACCGTACGGGCCGTCGATATAGGTCGTAGAGCCCTCCTCGACGTTGGCGACCTTTGCGGTGAAATCGCCGAGGGCTTTGATCGTGAAATCGACATGGTCGCGTTGGAGGGCACTCGACGACATCGAAAAGGGATGTTCTTCGATGGAAAATGGCGACTCCCAGAGACTGAGCCAGGCGAATTGGCCGGCCTCGAATTCAAGGCCCTCGTGGCCCTCGGGCCGGCAGCGCAATGTCCACGTCTGGCCACCCTCGTCGCGGACCTCGCTGATAGTATAGGGGCGGCGTTTTAGCATCAGCGGCTTAAAAACCCGGATATATAGCAATACGGCCACGGAGGCGGCGGCCATCAACGACCATAAAATCTGTTGCCACAGATCGGCGATATAATGGCCGACACCGATGACGTGGCCCAGGGCAAATCCGAGGGCGATAATGGCCAGCGTGCCGTGGAGGAGGCGCCATTTTTCGTAGCTCAGCCGGAGTGCCTTGCGCCAGATGGAGGTGGCGATCAGGGTCGCCAGAGCGAGCAGGCTTATGACGGCAAACCACACCCGGGCGGGTTGGACGGAGAGGTTGAGAATTTGCAGCGATCCATCGCGCCAGAAGATCAGCAGGGGATGAGCGAGAATGATCAAAAAGGCCGCCGTCGAAATCTCGCGATGAAAATGGAGAATGACGTCCAGCCCGTAAGGCGCTTCGATGGGGCGAAAGCGGGCTGTCAGGAAAAATTGAAGGCCCACCATGGCCAGCCCCACAAATCCCAGGGCCACGCTCAACTCGGTGAGAAAGTCGCGTCCCGGCGGATGGGGACCGAGAAAGACCACGAATAGAGGGAGCAAAGAGACGAATAAATACACTCCCAGCCAGAAAAAGCCCTGAATAAAGTGTCTCATCGATGGAGCTTCCCCCGTTGCTCTCCGCTGGTACGCAATTAGGTTTGACAATGAATTACCGCGCGAAGGGCGGTCATCTATTCGCTGCCTGATTTAAATATCGGCGGGATAAGGGTGGGAACAAGGATTTTTCCATCGCGGTGTATCCACGATCTCCGGTGAAAGCTGTGGGCGATGCGATCGCCGCGTTTGGTGCAGCGTGGAAGAACTTGACATTTTTGGGGGCGTTGAACTACTCGAATAGGTCGCCGGAAGATCTGTGTGAGGTCTGCTCACAATAGTGAGTGGTCGGGTTCTTAAAAGAACTCGCCGAGCAGGCCGCCGACACCGACGTGTTCTTCGCGGTGCCGTAAAGATGGAGGTTGATGTGTACGATCGAAGGAATCGATGGGTGGTATGGGTTGGCTGTTGGGTCATGGCTTTTGCAGTCCCGGCTACGATAACCGCCGAGGAATCGCAAAACTCCGAAGGAGACGATGAGGACGTGGAGATTATCTACCACGAACTCAACGGCGACGAGACGCTGGGGACGGTGGCCCTGGAGTACGAGGTCAACGTCACAGAGCTCAAGAAATGGAATGAGCTGGAGTCTTTATACGAGGCCAACGGCGTGGAGCCGCTGGAGGTGCGAATCGACAAGGAGACCAGCAATTCCACCAGCCCGCGGCCCGTGGTGCACGTGGTGCGGCGAGGCGATACCTTCGAGGATATCGCCCGGCAATACGGGGTTCGCATCTCGCAGGTCCGGAGGTGGAATCAAAATGTCGATCCCAGGCGCCTGCAGATTGGGCAACAACTGCATCTGCACGTGCCCGGCGCCGACGGCCATCCTGTCTCCTGGGGGCGGGCCAATAGCGGGCGGTTATTCAATGGAATCAGCATGGAGTGCAGCCCGGGATTGACGGTGCGAAACGAGTCCCGATCCTACGGAACTCAGCGCACGATCGACATGCTTCAAGCGGCCGCCGCCGACGTCCAGGAGCGCTGGCCGGATGCCCCGGAATTGGTGGTGGGAAGCTTAAGCCTCCGCCAGGGC
The DNA here is from genome assembly GCA_007119175.1 of Myxococcales bacterium. Classification (GTDB taxonomy): domain Bacteria; phylum Myxococcota_A; class Bradymonadia; order Bradymonadales; family Bradymonadaceae; genus SLJM01. The sequence continues at coordinate 7,495 of SKQC01000193.1, forward strand.
GGACCGATGCGTCCGCACCGCTCACATCAAAGTGGGCGCGATGCCGACCTGACCTATTATCACCGGGGCAATGTAGAGTTGCCAGATTTTCGGGATATGAGCGCCGAGACCTTCGATGCCGTCAAGAACTGGCATTTTTTCAAGACTCTGATCGATACCGGAGAAGTGCAATTTATCTTCGTCGATTACGAGTTGCAGGCTATTCTGTACGAATATGCTCGCTCCATCGGCTATACGGAGTCCGATCTGGAGGAGCTTTTGCAATATCCCCGGGGCCGGCGAGGAGCCGGTGGAATCATCCGCCACGCCCGTGGACATCAAAATCACTTCCATATTCGCTTTGAGTGCGGCGATCTCGATCAAAATTGCCAATGATGGCGAGGGATCGAAAAATTTGCTGCGCCGCGCAAGCTAAGGAGATGTATGACCTGGATTGAGGCCAGCCACCAACGCACCTTCGAGGTCGACGTGCCTCCAGAGGAGATCGCCCAATTTTTCAGTGATCCGTCACAGATCCGCCATTGCATGCGCGATCTGGAGACCGGCGAGAAGGTCGATGACCAGACCTGGCGGTGGATTCTCGAGGAGGTGGGAGCGAAAAATATCACCTTTCAGGGCGATTATACGGTGCGCTATACCCGCGAGGAAGACGACGTGGTCACCTGGAAGAGCGAAGGGGAGGGAACAATGCGCACCGAGGGCCGAGCTGAATTTGAGGCATTAGGGTCGGATCGAACCCGGGTAGAGTATGAGGAGACGCTGGCAAGTGATCTGCCGATCCCCAGGCTGGCCCGGCGGGTATTTCGTCCAATCGTGGCCCGAGAGGTCAAAAAAGGGGTGGAGGGCTTTCTCGACGAGGTCATCTCCTATCTCAACGCCGGAGAGCACCGCTCGGACGACGGCGAATGAACGACCCCATCGAATATGCTGAGCAACGAGGGCGATTTGGCAGCTTTGGGGGCCGCTACGTGCCGGAACCGCTGTGGACTCCCTTTGAGGCGGTGGCACAGGCGTATCGAGATGCCATGGACGACGAGGACTATCACCGGCGCGAAGGGCGCTGGCGTCAGTCTCGTCTCGGTCGTCCCACGCCGCTGACCCACCTGGGGGCCCTGTCCTCGGAGATTGGCGGAGCCCAGCTGTGGGCGAAGCGAGAAGATCTGCTCGACGGGGGAACATTTTGCATCACCTCGGCGCTCACCCAGGCGCTGATCGCTGAGCGGATGGAGAAAAGTCGCCTGCTCGGCGAGTCGGCGACCGGTGATTTCGGGGTCGCCCTGGGGTCGGTGGGCGCTGCCCTGGGGCTGGATGTGACAGTTTTCATGCGCCGGGCGGCGATTGAGCAGGAGCGACTCAATGCAGCCAGGATGCGACGGCTCGGCGTGGAGTTGGTGGCCGTGGACGCCGCTGGTCGTGGGCGAAGCCAGGCCATGGCCGAAGCACTGCGAAGCTATTCCATCAGTTGGGATGAGACATTTTATGCTACGAGTTCGCTGGCCAGCCCCGCCCCTTACCCACAGATGGTGGGCCGGGCGCTGTCGGTCATCGGCGAGGAGTGTAAAGAGCAACTCCGCGATGAGAATATCGAGGTCGAATATGCCATCGCTCCCGTGGGCAGTGGCTCGTTTGCCGCCGGCCTCTTTGAAGCGCTGCTCGATGATGAGGGGCCGCAGATTATTGGCGCACAGGCCGGCGGTGGTCCCGAGACGACGCGCAACTCCGCAAGTCTGGTGCGCGGCCGTCCCGGGGTCTATCTGGGAACCCACTCGCTGGTTCTTCAGGACGATGAAGGCCAGATCCTGGCGGCTCATGCAGAGGCTCCGGGGCTGGTGATGCCAGTTGCCGGTCCTCAGCACGCACGGTGGCTTCAGGAGGGACGGGTGCATTATGTGATGGTCGATGACGCCGACGCCCTGCAGGCACAGCGGCGGTTGGCCCGTACCGAGGGCATCTTCGCCAGCCGAGAGACCGGTTATGGTCTGGCCTATGCGCTGAAGTTGGCGCCGACATTGCGCTCCGATCAGCATATTCTGGTCGGTATCAGCGGCACGGGCATCCGCGGCCTCGGTCAGGACGACGAAGAGACCGACGAAGGGGGCATTGCGTGAAAAACCGACTGACCCCACTGGAAAACGCCTTTCCTCGCCGCACCACTCCACTATTGCTGACCGGACTGGTGGCCGGCGACCCCTTCCTGGAGGCCACCCGAGAGTATATGGACGTCATCGTCGACGCCGGGGCCGACGCCGTGGAGCTTATTATACCTTTTTCTGATCCGGCCTATCACGGACCGGTGCTGCGCCGCGCATGCGACCGGGCGATGAGCGAGAAGGTGAGCTGGGAGGCCGTCGAGGAGATGATCGCCGATTTTCGCCGCGACGACGGCAATACGCCGGTCATCGTCTCAACGTATTATAATCGAGTCCTCGCCCGAGGTACCACCGATTGCGCTCAGGGGCTTGCCGAGTCCGGCGTCGACGCCGTGCGCGTCACCGATCTGCCGGCGGAGGAGGCAGGGGAATTCAAAGAAGAGGTAGAGGGTCGGGAGATGGCCTTGATTCAGAGCATCGCTCCATCGACGACGAAGGAGCGGTTTCGCCGGCTCGCAAAGGAGGCCAGTGGGCTGATGATATGGACCGGCCACTGTGGAGCGGAGGTGACGATGCCGCCGGCTGAGTTTCGGGATAGACTTAGAGATTTACGTCAGTATACGCCGCTGCCCATCGTGGCCTCGATGAATGTCGAAAGTGGTGAAGATGCAGCCAGCGTCGCCGGAGCGTGCCATGGGGTTTTAGTCCAGTCCGCCATCGCCTGGCTTATTGAGGGGCTGGGCGCCAATGTCGAGGAGCGGCTCGGCGCATTCGTCGCCGATCTGCGGGTCAATCTCGACAATATTGCCGAATAATCCGGGTTAGGGCCTGTTTGAGAACTCCTGACCGAGCAGGAACAAGATGATTTTGCTGCAGTCTTTGATCGAAAAACGAAGAAATAGCAGCGCTATATCGAGGATTTTCGACGAAGACTGCGGTGAAATCAGCCGTTATCTGCGACCGAAGGTGTTTTTAAACAGGCCCTAGTCCTCGTCGGTCGTCTCTTTGTCGGTTTGGCGGGACTTGCCGAAATCGGCGACCTCTCCACCGCTTTTCAGGTGAAGATCGCGCTGTGGGAAGGGAATTTCGATATCTGCGTTCTGCAGAGCATTCCACAAGATGAAATTAAATTTGCCCTTCAGGGTCTGTTCGTTGGTGGTTCGGCAGTCGAAGTAGACCAGCAATTCAAATTGAATGCTATTGTCTCCGAACTCGACAATCCAGACGTCGGGCGACGGCTCTTCGAGGATGTCGGGATGATCCTGTGCAGCCTCCAAAAGAACCTGCTGGACCTGGGTGGGGTCGGAGTCGTAACTGACGCCGACAGGAACGTGGATGCGGACGATGCTGTCGTGGAATGTCCAGTTGACGATTCGGCCGCTGACGATTTCCTTGCTGGGAATGAGCATCGAGAAATTATCCGGGGTGCGCACGACGACGCTTCTGGCGCCCACGGCCTCCACTCGCCCGTATAGATCGTTGACGGTGATGAAATCGCCCTTTTTGACGGCGCGGCCGAAGAGGAGAATAAACCCGGAGATGAGGTTTTCAGCAATATTTTGGAGGCCGAAACCGATGCCGACGCCGAGGCTGGCCATGACGACCATCACCGCCGAAAGGTGGACGCCGAGGGCGACGAGGCAGAGGATAAAAGCGACGACGACCAGCACGTAGTTGATGATGGTATTCGTCGCATAAGCGGCACCCACGTCGACATTGAAGGCCGGATAGATCTTGGCGTTTAGCAGGGCCTTAAATAACCGAATTGACAGCACGGTGCCGACGATGATCAGCGCCACATTGATCAGGTTATATGCCGAGATGTCGAGGTGTCCCACCGAGATCAGTGGGATCTGCAAGAGCACCTGGATGGGCTCAAAGATGCCGAGTAGCCGCAGGGAGACGACGATGATGACGAAGGATCCGATGGCGATCAGCCAATGCTCCAGCGCCTTTAAAAGCGGTGAGGGCGGGCCATCGGCCTTCTCAGCCTCCCGGGCCCGGCGGATGACCAGATGGTGCAGTCGCTCCAATGCGGCAAACCACAGGGCGGCGACCACGATCAGGGCGTAGCCGCGGGTCAACAAAAAGGTCGCCACGTCGACATAACCGGCGGCGTTAAACAGCAATAAGACGATCGTGACACCCAGCACCAGGTAGTAATTTTTGACCAGCGCAAAGTGCAGCGATCGATATAGCCGCGATGATTTCGGCTCCGGCAACAGGGCCAGCACGGAGTCTCGGGTCAATAAAAGGTAGAGCACCAGACAGGGCAGGGTGACCCGAAATGAAAAGACCACGAAATTCGCCATCTGATCGTGGTAGTCGAAGCGGTCGATGGCGGCCAAAAAGATCGAAAAGAAGACCGTGACCCTTAAGACGACCATCCCGAAGCGCTCGACTCGGGCGAAATGCCCGTGCATCTCCAGATCCCGCGGGTTGAGCCGCAGGGTGGTCAGCAAGAAGGTCTTTATCACCCGGTACAGAAGTAAAAGCAGCAGGACGTCGGTCAGCAACAGAGTCCAGGCCGAGGTACCGAAGGTGGCACGGATGGGGAAAAAGCTCAGGGCGATCAGGGCCAAAAAGGCCAGCGAGCGGCCGGCGACGAGGATCGCCTTTCGAGCCGTGAGCGTAAGCCACCGCGAGATGTCGAAGTGAGTGTGGGCTTGAACTCGGTGTGCGAA
>SKQC01000413.1 GCA_007119175.1 Myxococcales bacterium
CAAAAAGGGGAGCTGGCGACCGCAGTGTGGGAGCCTGTGGGGTAGATCCGCGCTATAGAGTGGATCGAAACTATCTCGCCACGAACAACATCCGCAGGCCTGCACGGCGCCTCCCCGACCGACTCGGTGATTCAGACCCACTCGGAGTCGCTCCCCTTCAAAAAGGGGAGCTGGCGACCGCAGTGTGGGAGCCTGTGGGGTAGATCCGCACCTACTCTCAAGGGCAACACGCCGCTCGCCCTCTGGCGTCTTTGATGAGCTTCGGTGGTTTGCGGGGCAGGCCTCCGAAGAAAATGGGCTCACGCCGCAGCGCGCCCAACCCTCCGCGCCTCATATCGGCGCTCCCACTCGATGCGCGCCACCTCGTAAAATACCCGGTGTGCCTCGCCGTGACCTGCCGCGTCATAGGCGTCGATCATCTCGCCGGACTGGCGAGTCGCCTGAAGTGCCAGCGCCACCAACGCCAATTCGCGATCGGCGGTTTCCGGCGCCTCCGTATCCAGCCACCGGGCCAGCGCGGCAGTGGCCCAGCGACTGTCACAAATATTCGTATTGGGCGCCATCTCCTCGAACCGCTGGCATTGCTCCAACGTCACATCCACATCGCGCTGAAATGGCAAGATCGAGACGTCGCAGGGTCGCCTCTGGTTCTGAACGCTCATATCGGTTCTCCGCTTTAGGGTTTCGTCGATGTGTTCACCACCTCGAGTCGGGCCGCGACAACACGTCGATCCACGTCCCTCAAAACTATTATCGAAATCCCCAATGAGTTTTTGCGTAAATTTTCAGATTTTTTGTCGTGGCGCCGATCCTGGGTGGTCGATCGACCGCCGGGGAATCTCCGAATTCCCATCGAAGCCTTCCCCCAATAACCTCCGGTGGTAAACCGCAGCGGCAGAGATCCCCGTCCCCACGAAAGAGGCTCTCTGGATCAGATCGACAGGTTCAACAATCCGTTGTCTTCCAGGCGTCGTCGCACGAGCAGCGGAGACACACCGTATTCTGAGGCGATATCCTCGATTCGGTCTTCGTCCTCCGGTACTGGACCAATATGAGCTCTCAAATCATCGAGGGGCAACAGAAATTCGGCGGCGAATGCTCGCTGGGTGCTTTGACGCGCGGTCTTGGCATTGGTTGCCGGCATCAGGCGATCTTCGATGGGTGCCGACACGAGGTGATCGCCGAGCAGTCGAGCCACTTCGAAACGACGACCCGACGGCCAATTGCTGCGAAATAAAACGCGAATCTCACCTGCGTCTGCTCCATCGCGCAGGGCTGCTGCGAAGGGCATATTGCGATCTGGTTTGCCCGCGAGGACATTCTCTGACAGCGATAGCCACTCCTCGAGCATCGCGTCCTCCAGCGGGCCCTCAGGATGCCCGATCGCCTGACGAATCCGACAAGCAGCCGCTTGACCATATTGCCATGGATAACGAAAGGCATCGTTCGGCATTAGATTGGCACGAAGCGAAGCAAAGTCCGCGATCACCATTTGATCCGCTTGCTGCAATGCTTCTTCGGTTTCTTCCAGCTCCGATGCTCCAGCAGAGCTGGCGGCGACTTCGGCGACGGCCTCTGCGCCTAATCGGGCCCCCATCTCGATCAGAGCGTCGATCTGGGAAGGCGGCCCCTTTTCGGAATCGAAGCCGAGCAAAGCTTCGAGCCGTCGGTATTCGCGAACTGCCGAGTCCCGTCGTTCTTCCTGGATAAGCGCCCACAGCTTGTGGAGCACCGTATCGTCGAGCCCGCAATTGACGAGACGCGCGAGGACAGTTTCGATAAAGTCGTCAACGGCGTCGACGAAGTCCTCGGCCGACAGTGAGTAATTCATTTCACCGAGATAGGCGATTGACTCTCCACCGATCGAAGAGGTCTCGTGAGAGTATAAATTGATATAATCGCCATGACTGACGATCTTTAAATCTGGCCAGACATAACCACCTCCGGCAGCAGCCACTTGATGTACCATCGACCAGTCGTCTCGCACTTCCTGTGTTGGCACCTCCCACCTGAGTCGCCACCAATTCGACGCCAACAAGACGGCCAAGGGATATGCAGAAACACGAATCACAGGGCGGGTTGTCCTCGCGAGCAGGTCTTCCACACGGGTAATGGCTTTGCCATCAGCGACGATACCGAGGCTGGCGTGAGTGAGGCGTTCCTCTTTCGTCCCGCTGCCGCCGGGCTCCCAATTCAAATTAAAGTGGAGAGGCGGATTCATTGTTCCTCCCACCATTCCAAGACCTTTTTGTGCAGCGGATCGTGAGGAAGGAGAGGGTAGCCGTGGTAGGTACCCAGCTCTCGGTTCTCAAGTTGCGCTTCGAGAGGGGCACCCTGAGGCGTGACAGACCAGATATTCTGTGGAAAGTCGTTACGCATCTGTTCACTGACGAGTCCTCGCTCCACACCCTTCTCAAGCAGCTTCTGGGCCTGAGCTTTCTCAAATACCGCCACCCGATCGCAGAGTGTCTTGTCGGGCCGGGGGGCAGCGGGAGGAGTTAAGCCAAAATCGCCGGGATCTCGCTTGTGGTAGGGGCTTCCGGTGTACGCGACGGCACCGCGCAACTCTGCCCTTGTCTTCGCATCCGGTCGCGGAGAGCAAAGCCTGCGCTTTGGATTGAAATTGTCCCGCACGCTCATCTTTCAGATCCTGCTAGAGGGGACCGATAGATACCATCCGAGAAGGTAGCGTCGTGGCAATGCCGAGGCAAGCCGAGTAAACCCCTTCATGGAAGCCTTCCCCCAGCAACCTCCGGTGGTAAACCGCAGCGCCAGAGATCCCCTTCCCCGTGGGAAGGTGCTTCAGCGCGTCGTTTAAGCGCGAAGCGGAAGGGGCACCGGGGAATTTCCTAAGTTTCGACGGAGCCTTCGATGCAACCTGGGTGCTCCCCCGGTGCCCCATCGCCGCCGCTAAGCGACGCGCTGCGCCGAGTCATGCTTGGCGCGGCGGCGCTCCCATTTCGTGCGGGCGACCTTATAGAAAAACTCATGGTCCTCACCGCGCTGAGCGGCATCGTAGGCGTCGATGACGTCGCCGGCCTCGTCGGTTCCCTGCAGGGCGAGGGCGACCAGGGCCATCTCGTAATGCGGATCTTCGAGGCCGTCGACGGCCAGCCAATCGCCGAGCGTCGCCGTCGGCCAGCGCGACGCCCAGACTTCCATGACGGGGATCATCTCCTCGAATCGACGGCATTGCTCCGCCAGCTCGTCGACTCGTCGTTGAAGGCGCATAATCGCGACGTCGTACGGCCGGCTCTGGTTCTGAACGCTCATATCGGTTCTCCGTATTAGGGTTTAGTCGATGTGTTCACCACCTCGAGTCGGGCCGCGACAAGACGTCGATCCGCGTCCCTCAAAACTATTATCGAAA
>SKQC01000099.1 GCA_007119175.1 Myxococcales bacterium
ACCTGATCGCTGCCCGGGGCCTGGATCATCAGTCCACTGATCACCCAGTCACCACCGTTAAACTCACCGACAAAGGGATCGCTTTCATCGCCGATGATATTGTAGTTGCCGCTCACCGCGCTGAGATCGATTCCGTCGCGCACCTCAAAGGAGTCGCTGAGAAATCCCGTATCCTCACCAATTCGATTGAATTGATCGGCCGAACAGATAAGCCAGGGGTCCTGTTGGCTGCCGTCTCCACCACCGAAGGGAATGCCGCTGGAGTCGCATTGAATACATGCACCGATATCATCATTGCACACACCGCTCTGGCATTGGTCGTCGTCTGTACACGGGACCTCGCTTGCGAGCTTCGGTCGAATATTACCCGCTGAGTCTGCAGCTCGCACCCAGACGCCGCCGAAATCCCAGTTCTCGAAATTCGAGGTGTAGCGAAACTCCTCAGTCGTCAGCCCTTCTCCCCCGTCGCTTTCGTCGAGCTCACTCGTCTCGATATCCCAATATGAATCACTGACATATCCATCATTATGTCCCACTAATCCGCCTATCCGCCACGGGTCACCGCTGACATGGCCCGTTGAATAGGAGTTGATAATGGTGGCGCCGTTGCGATTCTCGCCGACGAGCCCACCGAACTCTCCCAGTGCGCCGACGTCGGCCATGGCGTACGAGTTTTCGACGACGCCGTAATTGCGACCCACCAAACCACCAGCCGCGGATTCTGCCGAGACCTCACCGGTTGCATAGGATTCGACAATCTCGCCGCGATTTGTCCCCGCCAGCCCACCTGCTCGATGAAAGTGCGACGTAATATCGACGTTCTCCAATCTAACCCCGCGGATAAAGGCACCATCGCCGATGACACCGAAGAGCCCCTTATTGTCAGTCAGATCGTTGTATGAACCTGTATCCATCGCCAGATTCTCAATGACATACCCATTTCCATCAAAAGTGCCCGTAAACGGATTATCGATGTCGCCGATGGGGTAAAATACCTCATCGGAACTCAGCTCATCGAGGTCGATATCGGCGTCGAGTTCGAAAGCATCGCCGAGATATTCAGGGTTCTGACCAAGCTCATTGAGGCCGGTGGCGCTGCAGAATCTCCACGGTTCTTGAGCCCCGCCGTCGCCGCCACATACGAATTCTCGTCCATTGCCCTCCTCGATCTCGGAGAAGACCGGCTCGTCGATGCCATCGGCCCGTACCTGCAGTCGATAAAACCGCGACGCTCCAGACAGTGGTGCGTCGTAATCTGTGCATTCCTGCTCCCCCACACACTCTTCATCCAATGCGTCGAACGATGATCCCGAATCATCGCTGTCTGCGCGCTGCCACTGATAGGTCGGCTCTCCGGCAATACGGTAGCCGACCACCGGATCTGATTCATCGCCGTATTCTCCCTCCTCGTTTACCGCCCGAATACTGTAGTTGAGCCCGTTAATGTCGTCGCCGTACTCAGCGACCGTCTCCGAGCCCAACAACTGCACCACCCCAACGGATTCACCCGTGATGGCCTCGATCGACGGGGGCGGAGGAAGCTCGGCCTCCGGCGCATCGGTATATTCCCACTGGTAGTCGTCTCCGGAACCGACCGAAACCCAGTCCTCATCGCCGACTCTGACCTGATAATGATCGACAGCAAACGCCGAACGCCTGGCAAATGACGGCTCCGAGGACTCGCTGTCGAGGTCCATATCGTTATGGGCAATGACGACATATCCGTGTTCATCGCCTGCTTCTGCCTCAGCAGCCGACCACTCAAGATGCACCGCATCGTAGTCATTCGTCACATCTACTTGCTCCGGCGCCGAATGAGGACTGCCCGGCGATGCCTCGGCATCTTCTACGGTTACCTCGACAGTCGTCTCCACTTCCTCTTCCTCACCGGTATCGACGTCGCGAATCACCGTATACGACGACGCCCCATCGACGGCCTGCCAACTGACCCTGATAGAGTCGACTTCACCGACGGCCTCCACCTCTTGCGGGGCCTCGGTTCGCGTCGAAAACGAGATATCCTCCCCGTAGGCTCTTTCTTCGTCCGTACTGGCGTAGGCCCGCACATAATAGCCAGATCCCGGGGCAAGATCAGTGAGCGTATCGGCAAACACCCCGGGCTGCGACGGAGCCCCCAGGCTTGTACAGGTGGCACCACTTGCCTCAGTCGGCTCGGCATCCGTGTCGAAACAAAAGCCATGATCTGTGAGCGGCTCGAGGGGAGTTTCAACGATCTCCCCCTGCAGATCGACAGAAGATGTGGTGATGACGTCATGGTCCGTAATTTCTCGGGTCTCCACCTCAAAGTGCGAAGGCCCAACATCGGCATCGGCACCAACATCGGCATCGGCACCAGCGTCGGCATCGGCACCAGCGTCAGCATCGGTCTCTTCTACATCAGCGTCAGCTCCGACATCGCCAGGTGTCGGCTCATCGACATCTTCTTGATAACCGACATCACCGGGGCTCGATATATCATCGAGATCTTCAAAAAGCCCGTCACAGCCGGTGCCAATAATCAGAAATGCCGACAGCACGAAAAATTTTATTCCCACCGTTGAAAAGCTAGGGCTTCTACCACTCATTTTGTCTTCCCTTCTTCTGAGGCCTCGGTAAGGACTGAACGACGACCCAATTATCCACGGGCTCAAATGGTCCTTCGTCGATTAGAAGATCGGCCCACAAACCAGATGCGGGCCGCCAGGAGCCGACCGGCTCAATCTTTTAAAATAACGAAAATCAGTGGTTTCGATGCTACAATGAGGGGGCTGATTGTCAACGCTACTCACCGCCATCCGTCGTTGTGGATAGCGGTTTGTTATTGCATCAACCGGCTGTAGCATCGCCCCCAGGAGAACGTCAGTTCTCAGCGTCATAGCGACTTGTCGAGTGCCGCGTTGCAACCACGTTTTTAAGTGGCCTGACGGCCGACGCATCCAAACCGTGGGGGGGATTGCTTTGTATGATTTTGTAGATACCGAAGCACGAGAGCAACTTCGCACACGAGTGGCCGCTCTGAAACGACCGAGCACCTATCCCGGCGACGTCCATTGTGTCGAGCCGATCGAAACCCATATGTCCTGGGTATTTCTGACGGAGCGGCATGCCTACAAATTAAAAAAGCCGATCCGTTCCTCGTATTTTGATTATACCACACTCGAGGCCCGGCAACGGGCCTGTCAGACGGAGGTAGAACTCAATCGACGCCTGGCTGAAAGTGTCTATCTCGGCGTGGTGTCGGTGACCGTCAATGGTACCAACCGTATCTGGATCGATGCCGAGGGAAAGCCCATCGACTGGCTGGTAAAGATGCAGCGGCTTCCCCGAAGGCGAATGCTCGACTCCTGCATCGAGCGCGACGACCTGGAGATCGACGACATCGATCGGCTGGCGGCCCGGCTGACCCGGTTTTATGCCGCTGGCGAAGGGGCCGGTTTTGAAAAATCGGAGTATCGTCGGGCCATCGACACTGACATTGCCGCCAAGGGAGTTTCACTCAAAAAACCGCAATATGGATTGCAGCATAAATCGGTGGACGACGCCGTCGGTCGCCTCCATCAGTGGGTCAACGAACACCGCCGTCTACTCGAATCACGAGCGGGATATACGGTCGACGCCCACGGCGATTTGCGACCGGAGCACGTGTGTTTGATGGACGAACCGCTGGTCATTGACTGCCTGGAATTCGACCGCTCGCTGCGTCTGCTCGATCCGGTCTGCGAGCTGTCCTTTCTGGCCCTGGAATGCCGGCGCCTCGGCGCTGCCTGGATTGGCGACGTATTATTGTCGACCTATGCCGAATTGTCGGGGGATAAGCCGCCGAACCGACTCGTCTGCTTTTACCAGGGCTACCACGCCCTGATACGAGCTGCGGTGGCATTGTGGCACCTCGACGACGACGGCGTCGACGAGATCGAAAAATGGCGCCGTCGCGGTCGGTGGTATGTCAGTGAAATCCGGCGGCTGCTTTGATGCGGATTAGTTAGTTTTCGGACGGGAACTAGTGGTGATCGACGAGATCCACGATCGATCCATCGGTATGAAGACACTCGATTGCCGACGCCAACAGTTCCGAGCAGTCCAGGACTTCCAGGCGTTGATTAAACTCGTCGCCATCGAATCGACCGACGGGAATCGTATCCATGACCAACAGGCGCTCTAATTTCGAGTCCCCGATCACCTCTTCGGCATCGGCGGAAAAGACGCCATGGGTCACCGCCGCCACCGCACTGGACGCTCCCTGCTCGAGGCACCCGCTGGCGGCGTGCGCCAGAGTGGTCCCGCTGCTGATCAGGTCATCGACGATGATGGCGATGCGGTCCTGGACGTCGCCCACCACAGTGCCGCCGCGCACTTTTCCCTCGCTGCGAAATTTCTCGATAAATGCCGACCCCACCGGCCGCCCCAGCCGCTTTTGGAGTAATTGTCGAACTCGCTCGGCCCGTTTTACACCGCCGGCATCGGGAGACACGACGACGGCGTCACCGGCATCGATTCGCGGCGCCAGTTTCTCAACGAAGGTGATCCCCGCCGTCAGATGCTCGGTGGGAATCCGAAATGCGTTTTGAAATGCGGCACGGTTATGAACATCCATCGTCACCAATCTATCCACCCCGACGGACTCAAATAATTCCGCCACATAACGAGTCGATACGGGATCTCGAGCCTTAGTGCGCATATCTTTTCGCGAATAGCATAAATAGGGGACCACCGCCGTCACCCGCCGCGCTCCCGCGTCGCGGACCGCCGCCAGAAAAAAGAGCACTCTCATCAACTTGTCGTTGACGCTTAGCTTCTCGCCGCCATAAAGCGATTGCACCAGATATACATCGCCACCGCGGACTGACTGCAGAGGCCGAATCTTATGCTCGCCGTCCTCAAACTCCCGTTCCTCAAGCTGCCCGGGATCGACGCTTAAGCGCTCGCATACCCGCTCAAGCAACGCCTGCCCGTCGCTGAGCGAGAAGAGGGCAATCGGTCCTCTATTTGGCGACTCCGTTGTGCTCATCAGCGCTCCTGATGAATCGAAGACAAGTTCCTGACCTAGATTCAGCATGAACTAGCGTCGGTCCACTCGTCGGCCGTGGTGGATTCGCCGTGCCGTGCACCTCAGGTCAAGGAGTTTGGACACCGCCCGGGTGTGGTCAAACCGGACTGCTCCCAGATCTGGGCCTCGTAGAGCTCTTCCCCCCGGTTATCGACACTAAGATCTGGGGCTACACAAGAGCTTTAGAATCGTTACTCTTTGAAAACCACACCTGTATCGAATACCATCATCATGACTTTTTAAATGGCATCATTTTACTGTTGAACTGGTCTCGGAGACCTCCCATATGAAAACCAAATGTCCATTGCTGTGGAGTGCATTTGCTGTCTTTGCGCTCACCGCTGCGAGTTTAGTCGTCGGATGTAGCGCCGATACCGTCGGCGAAAATCACAGCGTTGACTGCGACAGCCCTGCCGATTGTGCAGACGGCCAGAGCTGCCTTGATGGGGTCTGCGAAGATCTCTCCGACGTCACCACGGATACCGATCCCGTAGACGATGCCGACTATGACGCCGGTCCGGACGTCGGTCCCGACGCCGCGGACACCGACACCGGCGATACGGCACCGATTCCCGATCCCGACTGTCCCGATCCAAATACCTGCTCCAGTGAGAGTGTCGAATGCGGCTCCATCGCCGACGGCTGTGGCGGTTCCGTTCAATGTGGCGGTTGCCCCGGCGGGCACGCCTGCGATGCCGGTCAATGCGTTGAGGTGCCGTGCACGCCCGGAGGTGACTGCCTCGAGGAGGGTGTTGAATGTGGTGCTATTGCCGACGGTTGTGGAGACTTTATCGACTGTGGCTCCTGCGACGATGGCGAGGTCTGCGGCGCCGGCGCCAATCACGGCATCTGCACCGACGAGGCGTGCACGCCGCTTGATTGCACCGACCTGGGCGCAGAATGCGGGCCCATGCCCGATGGCTGCGGCGACTTCATCGATTGCGGAAGCTGTGACGCCGGTCAGACCTGCGGCGTCGGAGACGAGCGCGGCCAATGCGAAGAGATCTCCTGTGATACGCTTAGCTGCGACGATTACGACCCCGGAGAATGCGGGCCTCACCCCGACGGCTGCGGTGGGTTTTTATACTGTGGCGACTGCGACTCAGGCGAGGTGTGCGGGGTGGGCGATGAATTCGGTGAGTGCGTCGAGCCGAGCTGTGAGGAGCTGACCTGCGACGATTACGACGATATCAACTGCGGGCCCATGCCCGATGGCTGCGGGGGAATGACCGATGATTGTGGAAGCTGCGAGGGCGTCGAAATCTGCGGTGGCGGCGGAGTTCCCAACGTCTGTGGCGCCGGAACCGGACAGGACGGGTGTGAGAATCTATGTGAGGACCAGGTGATTTGCTCCGGCGGCGAGGCCACCACGTTGACAGGCACCGTCGTGGCCCCCAACGGCGAGCTGCCGATCCCCAACGCCGTCGTCTATGTCCCCAACGTGCCCCTCGATCAATTGCCTCCCATCGAATCGGGTGCCATCTGCCAGCAATGCGAGGACGAAGACCTCGGCGAACCGTTGGTGGGCACCATCACCGAATACGACGGAACCTTCGAATTGCGTCACGTGCCGGCCGGTGTCTCCTTTCCGCTGGTCATCAAGATCGGCCAGTGGCGCCGGGTGGTCACCATTTCACCGCGCGATGCCTGTGAGGAACACGCTCTGGACAGTGAGCAGACCCGGCTTCCGACGATGCATCAAGAAGGCAGCGTCCACGACCACATCCCCCAGATGGCGATCACCACCGGCGCGGTGGACGCCATGGAATGCGTCTTTCACAAATTGGGCGTCGAGGAATTCGAATTTACCCGTCCCAACCAGGATGGACGAATCCATTTATATCGCGCCAATGGCGGCGTCGTCGATCAGGAGCTCTCCAACGCCTGCGCCAACGCCAGCATGGGCTCGGAGTGTTTCTGGTGCGGCTTTTTCACCTGCTGTTATGACGGCTGCGGCTACGATATCTGCACCGACCGCGATCCCGGCTCCTGTCTCAACGATTCCGGAGGACAGCTTCTTCAGCAAAACCTGTCCCATAATCTATACGGCGATCAATCTCAGCTCGACAGCTACGACATGGTGGTCATGGGTTGTGAGGCAAATGAACACTCGCGGACCAGTGCCGATCGAAACCGACTCCTCAACTACGTCAACGCCGGCGGCCGACTTTTCGCGTCTCATTACGCCTACGACTGGCTTCACGAGACGGACGAACTATCCGAAACCGCCACCTGGGGGGGCGGCGAAGACTTCGTCAACAGCAGCCTCGCCTATGTCGACGATACCTTCCCCGGAGGATCCGTGTTTCGGGATTGGTTGCACCTGCCCCAGGTCGACGCCGCCCATTCCACCACTACCAGCGGCCAGACTCAGGTGGAGATCATCGACCCTCGCACCTATGTCACCGACGTCGATCAGAGCAAGGCAAACCGCTGGGTTTATACCGTGGCCGGTGCCTCCGGACACCTGAACCGAAATTCCATCCAGCAATATACCTTTGACACCCCGGTCCCCGACGATCCCGCCGACCAATGTGGGCAGGTCGCCTACAGCGCGTTTCACGTCGCCGGCGCCGATACCCGACAGGGACCGGCCTTCCCCTCCTATTGCGAAAGCGGCTCGCTGACCGACCAGGAAAAGATATTGGCCTATATGCTCTTCGATCTGGCGGCCTGCGTCAGCGAGGACGGCGAGCCGCCGGAGCCGGAATGCGAACCGCGCGAATGCGACGACTTGAGCATCGAATGCGGCGTGGCCTCCGACGGCTGTGGTGGGGTCACCGACAATTGTGGCGACTGCCCCGACGGCACCGCCTGCGGGGCCGGTGGCGTGCCCAATATGTGCGGCGGTGATTGCACGCCGATGAGCTGTGAAGATCACGGGGCTGACTGCGGCATCGTCGACGACGGCTGCGGCGGCACCGTCGACTGCGGCGACTGCCCCGACGGCAGCGAATGCGGGGCCAGCGGCACTCCCAATATGTGCGAATGTCAGGCGATGAGTTGCGAGGACCACGGCGCCGAATGCGGCGAGGTCTCCGACGGCTGCGGCAACACCTTAAATTGCGGCGACTGCCCCGATGGCCAGACCTGTGGTGGAGGCGGAAGCCCCAACACCTGCGGCGGCGGCTGTGCGGCCCTGAATTGCGATGACCACGATGTGGAATGCGGCACCGTCGCCGATGGCTGCGGCGGCACCATCGACTGCGGCGACTGCCCGGAGCCCGAAACCTGCGGCGGTGGGGGCGAGGCCAATACCTGCGGCTGCTCACCGCTTAGCTGCACCAGTCATAACGCCGAATGCGGTGAAGTCGCCGACGGCTGTGGAGATACTCTCGATTGCGGTGAGTGCCCGGGCTTCGATGAATGCATCGACAATCAATGTGTCACCCCGGCCTGTCTGCCCGACGGCGACACTTGCGTCGACAACGCCCAGTGCTGCTCAGAGATCTGCGCCATCTCCAGCGGCGATGACGAGGGCACTTGCATCTCTAACTAAGCGTCGACTCGGCGGGCTACGACTCCCTTGTCTTTAATCCAGGCTGGAGGCGGTGCGCAGCGTCGCCTCGTAGTCGTAGAGAATCTCGTCGTCGGAGATATCGTCGAGAAATAGACGCAACACCGGTGTGACCTCGTTTCCGTCATGGGGAATGCGAAATCGCACCTGATGTGTCCCATCGCTTTCGACGCTACATTCGATGGCGTCGTTGTCACAGCCCCCCGGAAAATTGCCCAGCGTAACCCTCAGCTCCACCAGATCTGTCGGGCAGGCGTCCTTTGGCTCAACGGTGGCGATGCCGAAATAATCAGCGTCCGGGCAGCGACGCAGGCGGTCGCGAAAATAGTGGGTATCACCGCCACAGAGGGTAAAGACCTCAGAGGTCGCTTCGAATGGCTCGAATTCGTCATTATCGACGCATCCGATGACCTCCGAGGAAAATTCATAATAAGAATTGAAGTTATTATGCGTGGGACTCTCACACAAAAGTGCCGAGCCGCTGCATTGATGCTCTTCGCCGGAAGCGTCGTTGTCTCCGGTGGCATCTCCGCCATTTGCGGCGTCACTACCTCCGGAGACGTCGTCGCCGTTTGAGGTGTCACTATCGCCGGAGGCATCGCTATCCTTTGAGGTGTCGCCACCGTCATCGATATAATCGGCGTCATAGTGGTCCAAGGTATCGGAATCCATCCCAACGTCCGTTTCGATATCGTCTTCGGCAACACAGATCGAATCCAGACACATCTGGCCGGAAAAACAATCGCCGCTTTCATCACAACTCGTCGTAGCCGACGAGCATGCACTGATGGCCACGGCCAGTGGCAACAAGATAATCAGCACTCGCAAACTGGGCATAGAAAACTCCGCAGGATCGAATCAATTTTATGCCACAAAAAAACCCCGACCGCCCATAGTAGGACGATCGGGGTTTTTTCTTCCAGTGCCTCCGGCGATCACCCGATCACCGGCGTAGCACCTTCTTTAAACTCCAGCCTGGTTCAGATCTGAACCACGTTGGCGGCCTTCGGACCTTTCGGACCCGGCTCGACGTCGAATTCGACGGCGGCGTCTTCGGCGATCGTTTTAAAGCCGGATTGCTCCAGCGCGCTGAAATGCAGAAAGACGTCATCGCTTCCATCATCACATTCGATGAAACCGTAGCCTTTATTTTCGTTGAACCACTTCACTTTGCCTTGTACTTTTTGCGACATGCTCTGTCCTCGTAGACTCGATACTTCAATAAGTTGAACCTCCGAGTACGCTTTCTTAAAAAAGAGCCTCGGAGAGCTATCTTCGGATACTCGAAACCTTTCGAGCACCCGCTCTCTTGGATGCGCCAGTTCACTCTGAACTGACCAATCTTGTTCAGGCAAATCTACGAAGGAAGGAAAATACTGCTTATTCCAAACGCTGCGGATGTGCTTGATCAAAAACCGGAAACAAAAACAAAGTCAGGCTTTCCTTGAGATGTTGGCGACGGGATTTCTCCCGCTGCGGGCCAATACTTAGCAGGCCCGACTCATTAAAGCAATAGCCATGAAAAGAAATTCCCCAGGCGATCGCGATTACACGCCCTAGCCCTCGCCGGCGACCAATTGGGACATCTCGTCGCGCAACTTTCTGGCCCGCTCGGTGAGCGCGGCGTCTGGATCCTCTTGTTCCTCCTGCATCTCTTCGAGCTCCTCCAGGGCCTTTTCAAAGGCCTTTAATGCCCGGCGAAAATGCTTTTCGGGATCCAGGGGCTTTCGCTCCCGTTTATCCTCCGGGATGGCCTCTTTGAATTGGCGGCGCAATTGATGGGAGGAGCGCTCACCGTCGAGGGCGGCCTGCTTGAGATCTTCATAGGTTTTTCGCGGGATACGTCCCTCGCGCACCTCTCGGTAGCCGCGAGCGAGTTGGTCGACGGTCTCGATATCGGGCACCGGTCGAGCCGGTCCCGACGCGCTGTCCTCGTCGGTGACCGCACTGACCAACTCCGGGGCCTCGCTTTCCAGCCAGGCAAAGCCCTCACGGCCCTTTCGAATCTCACCGCGGCTCAGTTGCAGCTCCTTTTTGCAATAGGCTTTCAGGCTTTTATAACCCCATTCTTCCCACAATTCGCTCTGCTCCACCGTCTTGAGTCGGTGGGCCATTCGAATCCAGCTTCCCTTAAATTCGAGCGCCGCCTGCAGCGCCCGGTGCCGCGGGGTATCGACGGGCACCGTCTTCAATAATCGCTCGATATGTTCGGTGGGACTCAACTCGGGATTTGCACTCATAATTCAGACCTCTCGCTGTCCGGCAGGCGTCAATACATAGAATCGACGAAGACGTTTAGCCCGCATTATTCATGAGACTGCGTCGCGAGCCAAGGAGGCGCAGGCAGGTTGCGGATGACGACGACGGAGGCGATGCAGCGCATCGTCGACTGAGAGCGACCGAAGGGAGTGGTCGGCGCCGCAAGATGCCTGTGGATCCGAAGGCGTAGCGGCAGTGTCATGAATAATGCGGGTTAGCGCAGACAGCGAGAGGTGAAAAGCTATCAGGACGATTCGGCCAGGCAATAGATAGTGGTCCCGCAGAGCGATTCCTCAAAGCAAAACGGCTCTTCCCCCTCGGGGCACTCCTCAACCTGTGTCGTTTCCTCGGGGCATACCGGCATCCCGTCGCACATCTCCGCCGGCTCCCAGCACCAGATTGGAAAGGTGCAATTGCCGACGGCATAGCAGCTCGTATCGGCCGGGCAATCCGATTCGCTCGCCACCTGGGTGGCTCCCTCGGGACATTCCCCACAATCTAAGTTCTCGTCCCAGCACCAGACCGTCTGACCACAGATCGACTCTTCGCTCTCATAACAATTGACGTCTCCCTGGGGACAATCGGCGGAGCTGGCGACCTGGTGGGCTCCCTCGGGACATTCCGGCTCAGGTCCGTCGCACACGGCAGGCTCGGCACACCAGACGGAGTTGCCGCACATCTCGGCTTTCGTACACGTCACCTCAGCGGGACAGTCGGCTTCGCTCTGGTACTCCACCTCCCCGACCGGGCAGCCCGGCATGCCGTCACAGGTTTCGATGATCTCTTCTTTACAGAGAATCGTCTGACCACACTCGCTGACCTCCGTGCACTCCGATCCCTGCGGACAACTCGACTCCATGGGGATTTCAAATGTCTGCTCCGGACATACCGGCTCGGCATCGCAGAAGCTCCATTCGTTTTCCCCATCCTGTCCATCGGAGCCACAGGCGGCGAGCACAATCACGGCGATCATCATCAAAAACCTACGCATCTCAGTCTCCTTCGCATCGTTAATCATCGAAGCCAATCACATCGGCGACTGAAAGCATTCAAGTTCCGTACCACCTACTTTGACGAACGCGAAATGAGCGCCAATACGCCCTGAGAGTGCTGATCCCAGATCTGGAGATGCCACCCGAAGATCCCCCCGTAACAGTTTTTAGACCTGAGACTCAGAAAAGTGATGCCGCTATTCGCCGGCCTGGCGCGATGAATCCCGGCGAGCCTGTGGGGTAGATCGGAGCAACCCCACCGCCGCTTCGCGGCACCTCCCCTAAAAGGGGAGGAGGGCCATCGAACCAGAGGAGTCACATGAAGAGTCCGCTCCCCTCGCGAGGGGAGCTGGCGAGAGAGCGGAGCGAACGAGACTGTGGGGTGGATCGGAGCAACCCCACCGCCGCTTCGCGGCACCTCCCCTAAA
>SKQC01000443.1 GCA_007119175.1 Myxococcales bacterium
GGCCAGGCTGGCCGCGGACCCCATTCTGTGATGCGGCCAGGTGGCCGCGGGCCCCGGGGATTGAACGCTTACTCGAAGAAATGATTCTTGGCCGGGGTGAACGTCAGTGGCGACCGGTTTCCAGGTAGGATTTAACCGCCTCGTAGGCCACGGACAACTCCTGGGCGAGATGGGTGGCCATCGCTTCCTGCTCGGGATCGTCGGCAAAATTGTCGGGGTGATATTTGCGCATCAGCCGCCGGTACGATTTGCGCACCGTCTTTAGATCCGATCCGTAGGGGACCTCGAGATTGGCGTAGTAGTCGTGGATGGTCTTCGTCTCTCCCGACGAGCGTGGAGGAGGGGTGTGAGTGCCGGCACTACCAGAACCGGCACCAATTTCCTCGAAGCCGTCCGTCTTCGGCGGGGGCTCGTGTGGATCCAGAATTGAGCGAAATCCGCCGCGGTCCTCAAAATCCCGGACGTTGTCCAAAAGGTGGTTGAGGTTTGCGCGCATGCTGCGCAGGAGGCGATCTTTCATATCACTCATGGTGATTTCCATTAGGGACGAACTGAAAATTTTGTCTGTCGCAGATAACCGGATGCCCCTGGGGTGTTCGGTCAAAAGCTCTTATTTAGACTTCGTGCTGGCGTTATCCTGCCGCCAGAACATCCAGAACGCCCCGGCGATGACCAGGATTCCCATTAAGCCCCACGAGATGGCCCAGAACTCGGCGGGCAGATTGGTATGCTCCGCCATGGTCTGTGCGTCGTTGTGGGAATGGCCGGAATTGGTCAAATGCAGCAGGGTCTGAACGCTGTGTAGCCCATCCAGCGAGATCTGAACGCCCAAAAACAGAACAGTCAAATGCTGGACGACGCGGCTGGCAGTAGCGGCGATGAGCAATAGCCCGCCACCCATCAGCAATCCGATCGCCCAGGTCAGAAGGCCTCCGATAAACCAGATATAGGCCATTGCTCCCAGCACCAATACCGCGCCGGCCACATTTAATGGCGTATAAAAACGGGTCTCAGCGAAGCGGAATCGACTGGCCAATAACAGACCGCCGCCCAATGCGAAGAACAAAAAGGCGAGAAGAGAATGACCGAAGCCCCCAAAGAGCACGGTGGCCAGGATGGTCCCGCTTCCAAGGGCCAGCAGGGTCGGTCGCGCCCAGCGCCGATAGCGACCGGCGTAAAGCAGCGCGGCGCCGGCGAAAAGCGAGCCCAGATAGCCGGCGGAGGCGACGATGACGTCGCTGCCGCCTCGCCGCATCGCCATTCCGCTGGTATCCAGGTTGACCTCCATTCCCAGGACCTGACCGCCGGTAATAAGGGTGGCGACGGCGTGGCCCGTCTCGTGGATGAAGGTGTTGAAAAGGCGAAAGGGGTACACCGCCAGATAGCCAAATGGCACGAACATGCACACCACCACGATTCCCGCCGCGATCAGCAGGAGGGTGCGTGATTTCCAGTGGTCCATTGACGGCATGGAGTCGACCTTTTTAAGCGAGACTTACGAGGATGAGTCAGTGTCGAAAAAGTACAAAACCAGCGTTTGGGGCCCGCGGCCAGCCTGGCCGCATTTCGGGCTGCTAGCAGCCTAGCGACGGCCCTTCAAACATACAACCGGGAGCGGCGATGGCCAGCCACAGCCGGTGGTGTTGATAACAACGGGCGACCGGTCGGTCATTCCCGTAGAGTTTTGCCCGTTGACTGCAATGGCATAAGCTGCGGCGGCAGACTGTTCGAATAATCAACGGGCGCCGCCGGCGAGATTGTCGCGCGCGGAGCACAACGGTAGAATCGCGCTGATCGCTGTCGCCCCAAGGTGCAAGACACTCTGTTTTTTCGAGGAATACCAGTGACATCGGACTCGACCAACCACGAAAATTGTTGTGCCTCCGGGCATGACCATGAGCATGACCATGCTCACGGCGACGCCGAATCCGGTCGAGCCGATCGAAAGGGGGCTGGCGAGGACGCCGATATCGACGCCGGTCGGCATCGGCGAACGGTATTCGACGTCAACGGATTGTGTTGTCAGAGCGAAGTGAGTCTGATCGAAGACGCCTTGCAGCGCGTCGACGGGGTCGATGAATACGCCATCAATATCGCCGCCGGAACGCTGGCCCTGTACCACGACGGAGCGCCACAGCGAGACGACGAGGTCGTAGAGCGCCTCAATAAAGTGGGGCTCAAGGCCACGGCTCGTCAGTCCGTGGGGCGAAAATCTGCCCCCGATGACGGTCCGTTTTCGGTCCATTTCTGGGTGATCATCGCCGGAATCATCTTATCCGCTATCGCCGCCTTTGTGCGCTACGGCCTGGGGCTCGAGGTTGCCTCTTCGGCGATCTTTGCGTCGGCCATTGTCGTCGGCGGATTCTTCGTCTTTCGCCAGGCGTTTGCCGGGGTGCGTCGCCGCCAATTTAATATCCCGATTCTCGTCACTATTGCCGTCATCGGCGCCGGCATCATCGGCGAGTGGTTCGAGGCGGCGACGGTGATCATTTTATTTGCCTTTGCGGAGTGGCTGGAGTCGCGCAGCATGGCCCGGGCCCGCCGCGAGATCGGCACCCTGATGCGGCTCGCCCCGCAGGTGGCCTCGAAGCTCGACGCCGACGGCGAAGTTCGGGAGGTGGCCGTCGACGATATCGAGGTCGGCGATCGATTGCGCGTTCGTCCCGGCGGCAAAATCCCGGTGGACGCCGTGATTGTCGAGGGGCGCACCGAGGTCGACGAGTCGACGATTACCGGCGAATCGGTGCCCGTAGTCAAATCGGTCGGCAAAGAGGTCTTCTCGGGGACGGTCAACGGCTCCGGGGTGATCACTTTGCGGGCCACACAGCCGGCCTCGCGCAGCACGCTGGCCCACATTATCGACGCCATCGAGGAGGCCCGGGAAAATCAGTCGCCCACCGAGCAATTTATCGATCGATTCGCCCGGGTCTATACCCCGGCGGTCGTCGGGGCGGCCGCTCTGGTGGCCGTGGTGCCGCCGCTGGCCTTCGGTGCGCTGTGGCTGGATTGGTTTTATCGAGCTCTGGTCTTTTTAGTCATCGCCTGTCCCTGCGCGCTCGTGATCTCCACACCGATCGCCAACGTCGCCGGCCTGGCTCGGGCGGCCCGCGAGGGCGTATTGGTAAAGGGCGGAAAATTTCTGGAACTGCTGGGTAGATTGAAGGCTGTAGCCTTTGATAAAACGGGCACATTGACCGGCGGTCACCCCGAGGTCGAAGAGGTCTATGCCGTACCGGGAAGCGACAAAGACGATGTGTTATTGACGGCGGCCCGGGCGGAAGCAGACAGCGAACACCACGTGGGCCGGGCGATCGTCAACGCCGCTCGCCACAAGTGGGCGCCGGAGCAATTTGTCGACAGGGCACATAAGGTCAACGCCACGATCGGTCGCGGCATCGAGGCCATCATCGAATGCGAGGGATTGGGAGACGATTTGGCGGCGTCGGCCACCGTCCGGGTGGGAAACCTGGACTGGCTTCGTGAGTGCGGCGTCGAATTTGCGGAGGATTTCCAGGCCCGCCAGACCGAATTGGAGACGGGAGGCCGCACGGTCATCGGCGTCGCCCGCGACGACCGACCACTGGGATTGATCGCGCTGCGCGATGCACTTCGCCCTCAGGCCCGTCAGGCTCTGGTCGACCTGCGCGAATTGGGCGTCACGGCCGCCTATCTCGTCACCGGCGACAACGACAGCACGGCCCGCACCGTGGGCGCCGAGCTGGGATTACCGGAGGAGGCGATCTGGTCTCGTTTATTGCCCGCCGAGAAGGTGGAGCGCATTGAGGCACTTCGCCAGGAGCACGAGGCGATCGCCATGGTCGGCGACGGGGTCAATGACGCTCCCGCCCTCGCCGCGGCCACCGTGGGCATCGCCATGGGCGCCGCCGGCACGGACGTGGCCCTGGAGTCGGCCGATGTGGCACTGATGGGCGATGATTTGCAGCGATTATCCGGCGTCGTCGATATCGGTCGCCGCACCACGCGGGTCATCTATCAAAATATCGCCATTGCTCTGGGACTAAAGGCGATCTTTTTGGTGCTGGCCGTGATGGGGATCGCCACCTTGTGGATGGCCATCGTCGCCGATATGGGCGCCTCATTGATCGTGATTTTTAACGCCATCCGGCTGTTGCGCCACGACGGCGAAAGCCGCCAGGAGGTGATCCGGGGCCGCGGCAGAAGTCCGCAGATCGCCGGGGCCTGATCAGATCTTGATTTTCAGCGCTTTTGGCCGCAGCGTCCACACCGCCGGGAGTCGGCCGGGCTGTTCGCCGTCGGCGTCGATGAGCACCTCGTCTGAGCTATCCACGGGGCGCACGGCGACACGGCGTGCCCGATAGCGCGAGACCTTCGGGGAGCCGACGTGTTTTCCGCCGTAGATGGCGGGAAAGATCTTGAGCTGCTCGCTCTTCGTCAGATTCCCCATCGTCACCACCTGAAAAGCTCCGTTGTCCACCTCGGCGCCGGGGGCGATCCACATTCCACCGCCGAAGTACTGACCGTTGGCGACGATGATGTCCAGCAGGTGGTCGCGGATCTCTGTGGTGTCGTCGAGGCGAGCCTCCACTTCTACGTTTCGCCACTGCAAAAAGGCGCGGACCGTGGCCAATATAAACGTCATCGTTCCGCCCAGCCCCTTCCAGGTGGAGTTGGCCAGGCGATCGACGAGGCCGCTCATGCCGGCGCAGGAGATATTGATGAAAAACCGGCTCGCCAGCTCTCCCTGGTGATCGATATAGCCCAACTGACCGATATCGACGGTCCGGGTATGGCCGCCGCGAAGATGTTCCACATTCTCCGAAATTCCGCCCATCAGCCCCAGAGTACGCCGAAAATCACCGCCTGTGCCCATTGGTAAAATTCCCAATACGGCGTCGGAGTTGATCGGCTTTGGCTTCTTGTCGGTCGCCGTTATCCAGCCGTTGGACTCCCGTGTAAAATGGGCCTCCGGTTCGGCAGATTCGTAAAACCCGTTGACCACCTCGTTTAGGGTGCCGTCGCCGCCGACGGAGACGATCATCTCCCAACCAGCGCGCAGGGCCTCGCGGGCCAGCAATGTGGCGTGGCCCGGCCCCTCGGTGAAGGCGAAATCCAATTCTGGCAAATTCGCCTGCAACAGGCGTTCGATAAGCGGCCATTCCTCGCCGACTGAGCCGGCGCCCGCGGCGGGGTTGGCAATGACGAAGGTGCGATAATTGACGGTCATCGGCTTCCAGGGGGTTTTGGGTATTCACACAATTGGCACTATCGAAAAATCCACAATCGGTATTTATACAGGGCTTATCAGTCCCTGGTCCGTGCTAACTCTCAAAACAATCGTAGGCTCGGCATACCATCTCCAATAATGAGGTCACCACCTCGTGGTCGACGGCCTCGCCCATGGCGTGGCCGCACATCGAGGAGGTGGTGACCACTTTTTGTGCTTCCTCGTTTCGATCCAATGTCTCCACGACTCGTCGCGCCGCCTCGTCGGAGGCATCGGGCTCCAGCACCCGATAGTGACAACGGCCACCACAGCAGGGGCTCTCGTCGCCCTGATAGGCCATCTTCTGTGGCGGGCTGACGCAGATATAAGACAAGATGGTGTCCACATCGTCGAGCCCGTCGAGCTGGCGGGCTACATAACAACTCTGGTGGAGCATCGTATCGTCGACTTGTAATGGCGCTGCCGGCGCCGGCAAATTGCCGAGCTGGTCGGCGAGGAGGACAAAGAGATGGTCGATCGACGGCTGGGTGTCGTCTTCCGTTAGCGGCCAACTGCTGTCGGGGCGGTTCCAGGCGGCCAGCGCCGGACAATCGGTCCACACCGCGTCGAGATCGTCTAAGATGGGCCAGTATTCGTCGCGGCAGCTATCGCCGTCTTCGATTCCAGCGCCGCTTAAGGGAAACCCACAACAGGGAGGGCGGTCGAAATCAGCAGATCGGATAAGCCGAATTTTCTGGCCGGTCATCTGAGACATCAATCGCCCGATGGGACCGATGATCTGCGGTCGATGCTCCACCGTCGAGCAGTCGGGCCAATAACCGATGGTGCCCTCGGCATCGAAGGGCGAGGCGTCGAGTTCGACGGGGCCGTCACCGTAGGGGTTACCCGATTTCTCGAAGCGCTCGTAGAGCTCGACGTAGGGTTCTGGCAAAAACCCCGATTCCACAGCCCACTGCCGGGCCTTCCACAGGGCGCGGGGCACGTCGTTGTCGTGGGCGCAAAAGCTCTGACAGCGGCGGCAGCCAGTGCAGTGAAAAAAGGCGTCGGCCACGTCGTCGTCGAGGGCCACCGATCCGTCGCGGGCGAATTCGAAAAGCCGCATCATCCCCCAGGGAGTCACCGTCTCCCGGCCCTCGGCAGCGGCGGCGGGACAGCTAAATCGGCACATTTTCGGGCAGTAGGTGCAATACGCCGTCATGCGCTTTATATCGGAGCCGATGTCGGGACGTGTCATAAAAATTCTCGAGACAAAATAAAGAAATGGACGAGTTGCTCTCAGTCCTCGAGCTGCGGCCAGTGCGCCCAGCAGGCGCCGGGTGGCGGGGCCGCTGGTGTTGCCGACTCGTCGAAGCGAGCAAAGATCTCCACGCGGCGCGGCGTCCAACAGGCGATCTCCAGATCATCGAATCCATTGCCGAATAATTCGACAGGATCTGCATCGAGGGCCGACGGAGCCATCCAGTAGACATGGGTTCGCGCCGCCTCCGGGTGGCTTCGCCGATCTGGATGTCGGTCCTCCAGCCAGGCCCGGCGGGTGCTCGCCTTGTCGGCATCGCCCGTGTCATCGGGAGCGCCGATATGCTCCGTTATCCAGCGGATTCGGCTGCGCAATAGTTGACCGGGAGCGGAGAGGATAATTTGCAGCGAGCCACTGTTGTGGCTGTAGTGGACGCAGGACGGCGAAATCTCGGCAAGAAATAACTCGCCCATAATCTGTGCCGCCTCAGCCAGCGAGCGGTTTCGAAACAGCAACAGACGCTCGGCAACCGGTCGCCACACCACGAAGGTGGCGTCGACGATGACGCCATCGGCGTCGCCGGCGCCCATAAATCGGTGGCGCAGATCGGGACCGCTCGCCTTTCGCGGTGCCACCAGATAGCGATACTCCCCGTCCGTCGGGCTGTGAGCGCCGATAGAAACGCAGCCATCGAGCAGTTCGCCGCCGCGCAGCATGGGCGGTCCCGGGCGCCGCCGGGCGAGCATTCCACCCACGGTGGCCGTCGACGGGTGTAGCCCGTAGCGCTGCGTGGAAAACCCGCGGGCCAGCAATTCGGCCTGCAGCGCTTTCCAGCGCATTCCCGCTTCCACGCAGACCAGACCACTCTTTCGATCCAGCTCCACTACGCTGTCGAGCTCGTCGGTGCGGATCGCCGTCCACTTCTCGTCGAGGCTGCTCTCGCCGCGCCGGGCGTGCTGTCCATCGCCTAAAACGCGCCATAACTGGCCGGCGCTGTGGAGTTCGTCGACAGCGTCGCACAGCTCCTGTGCTGTGTGGGGCATCAATTCGCCGGCGGGACGTGGCAGGCGCCGCGTATGATAATAGGCCGTCGATCCGACGGCGTTGTCAGACGTCATGGGTAGACCTTTCCGGGATTTAAAATGCGCTCCGGGTCGTAGCGGTCTTTGAGTCGGTCGAATAGGGCTCGGCCGCCCAGATGGTCGCGGTGCGTCCAGGGGGCCTTTGATTGTCCCACGCCGTGGTGATGAGCGACGCTGGCGCCGGAGTTTGCCACGGCGTTGAGTCCGGCCTTCCAGGTCGCCTCGTATTTTTCGAGCGTCGAATCCAGATCGGGAGCGAATCCGGCGAAGGTAAAGTAGATCGAACTTCCCTCCGCATAGACATGGCTAAAGTGGGCCATTACGAAGACGTGAGGCCGCAGCGCACGGCGCACATTATCGTATAAATCGACGAGGCCACTCCAGGTCGTGGAGACCTCCATGGTGTCGACGAAGGCCCCGGTATCGAACATCGGCGATTGCTTATAGGAGACCTTATATCGGTTCTCCAGCCAGTGCTGGCCGGGGCCGGTGCCGAGGTCGATTCCGTAGCGTCGAAAGATCTCGAAGGCGTAATCGGCGTCGTCGTCCACCAGATCGGTGCTCCCCTCGAAGCCGACGACGAGCATGCAGTGGCCGGGAAGAATATCGGCCACCGTATTGAGCACCAGTGGCCGGCCGATGGCGCGGCCCAAAAGGGTGCGTGTGGCGTGGTCAACGGTCTCTTCTAACGGCTTGTCCACAGAGCGAGGCAGCCATTTTCGGGCTCGGCGCGCGAGCTTTCGAGCCAGCGATGGCGCCTGGGGTTTAGAGGCCGCTTCTCCCTTTTTTTCGGAGCTGGCGATGATGCTGTCGACCTCGTCATATAAGCGCACCACCGTGGGGCGAATGCCGAGCTGCATGACCTCGCGGATGGCGTCTAAAGCCAGGTCGAGGCGCGAGAATTGAAAGCCCCGATAGCGCCGCCGCGTCGGTCGCGGCTCAATGCGCATCAGCCCCTCCGTAATAAGTCCCAGGGTGCCTTCGTTGCCCACGAAGATCGGGTTGAGATCCCGCGATGGACCTGCCTCGCCGGGACTGCCGAGATCGGCGGCCGTATCGAAGACCTCGCCGGTTCCCGCGACCACCCGCATCGACAGCACCATATCCTCGATTTTGCCGTAGCGGCTCGAGCACTGGCCGGCGCTTCTCGACGCCAGATAGCCGCCCAGCGAGGAGCAATAAAGAGACGACGGAAAATGGCCCATCGTCCACCCGGCGTGGTTGAGATAGCGCTCCAGATCCATGCCGATGATTCCCGGGCCGGCCCGCACTGTGGCGTTGTCGGCGTCGAGTTCGATAAGATCATCGAGCCCTTTTAAGTCGACGACAATCGACTGACCGTCGGCCACAGCGCCGCCGCAGACGCCGCTTCCGGCTCCGAAGGGAACGATGGGGACACCGCTTTTTTTGGCCCATTTGACGATCTCGACGATCTGCTCTTCATCGTCGGGCTGGACGATGGCCGACGCCAGATGGTGGTGCAGCCTGCGGCCCCGGGACAAGATGATTCCCCGCGGCCAGCAGTCGTTTTGATAGGCCAGGCGGTCCGGAAACGAAGTGCGCACACGTCCGGCGCCGACGATCGATTCCAGATCGGCGACGTCCACATCCGAGAGAGCAGGCGATGAAGGTGCGTTCATGAGTGAGTCTCAGGGGCCTGATGCTCCAGCCAGGTTCGAAGAGCGCGGTCGAAGAATTCCTCCAGGCCGCGAAATAGGCGCAATAAATGACGAGTGCGCGTCGATTCCTCCGGCGAACGGGGAGAGAAAAAGGCCGTCGTCAGCAGGCGATATAGGATTTTTTCAGCCACCGCTTCCAGCCGGGTGAGCACGTCGACGACGATCCCACGGGTGGTCTCGGTGTCGAGGTGCTGGTCGCCGAGTTCCATTAACTCTGTGGCGATCGGTATTGCCTCATCGATCCCGGGCAGGGTGTCTGCAAATTTGCTCAGAGTATCGATGAACTCGGCGCTCAGCTCTTCGGGCCACCGCAGCGGCTCGTCGCCGTCGAGGGCATGGCGCAACTCCGTACTCAGCGCCACACCGCGTTCACCGGCGCGCCAGGCGGCGACCAACGTCGGCACCAGCGTTTCGATATGCCGAGAGTTATTTGGCAATCCACGCAGTGATTCCAGGGCGCCGCTCAGAAGAGTGGGTAGCTCCTCTGGCGCCTCCTGCGTCGGCGGGGGATCCGGCGTGGTTTCGTCGTCAGACACGGAATGCTCCACAAATATTAGATGTGGTCGCAGTGATTGATGAGTCATGCCAAGAGATAGGTCGACGAGGCGGGCTTTTCAAGCAGAGTTTCAGTGCTGAATGGCGGGAATCAAGGCCACCATGGTGTCGTCGCACAGGTCGATCGAGACGGGCCGGCCGTGGACCACCCCGTAAATAAACAGCGGGTCCGTGGCGTCGGGACCGCTCAGGTCGGGGCGGCATAAAAAGCGTCGAAAATTCATCGAATGTGCCGGCGCCACCCCTTTTGCGGTCCTCACCCGGGCTATCACCGACCGCTGCCGGCTTGGCGCTCGCCTCACCTCCAGGGTCAATGTCGAGCTCTGTGGCCAGCGCAGATGGGCGTTTAAGCATAGATCGGTGATGAATCGGGCCAGCCGGATTGGATGAGATAAAAGCGGCGGAAGATCGGGCTCGCAATGAAGCGACCACTGAGGACCTGGCGACAGCAAACGGGGAAGAAATGAGCGCAATCCGCCGATGACCTGCTCCAGTTGAGTCGCTTCGAGAGGTAAATCCAGGCCGTTGACGATGGTCTGGAGTTGGTCGTTGAGTTCGATGCCCCGGGCAATCGCCTTCGCTGCCCGATCCAGGTAATCGTCGGCCATCTCCGGGGACGATTCGTGATTGCTGGCCAGGTGCAGGTAGCTGCGGGCGATGGTGAAAATATTGTTGAAGTCGTGATTAATTAACCGAGCAAACCGGGCCTGGACGTCGGCCCGATCGAGCATCGGCGTCGGGGCGACATCGACGAGCATCACCGGAAGTAATTTGTGGTCCGGGTGTAGCGGGCCAAGCCGAGCCCGGCGCACCACTACTTTCGTCCCATCTCGGTGATGGTAAGTCAGCGGCAATTCGCAAAAATTGCCTCGTCGATCGTCGGGGAGAACCTGGCGGGCGTCAGCCACAAGCCGCCGGGTCGCCGGCGGCATGCAACGACTCCAGGCGCTGCGATCCATCTCGTCGGCGCCATAGCCGAGAAGGGAGGCCAGCTCGGGATTGGACCCACAGGGTATTCCCCGCTGATCGACAAGGTGGATCGGCCAGGGAGCAACCTCCAGCCAGCGAGCAAAAGACGGGGAGTCTGAAAGAGATGGAAGTTGTTCCATGAAACGCTCGGGCAGGATTTGGCGAAGCGGCGCTATAATTACTTTTACTTTAGAAAGCTAATCACTGGTGGTGCTCGACAGAAGTCTTAAACCACTCTTCGCCGGTCCTGAGCGACGATCTCGTTGTTGTCTGTACTCGACGATACCAGAGCATTGCCTCACTTCGACAACTTAGAACTCATCGCTCAGTCCTCGCCGAATACAGCTCAGGACCTGCGCCGAGCACCACTTAGCCGAGCACCACTAATTGGATGGAGGTGTATTTTCCGGGTCAAGCTCGTCGCGTCGGCCGAAGTCGTCTTCCACAAACTCCAGTGTCGCTTCTCGGCGCACATTATCGACCTGCCAGCTTGAGTGATGGAAGCGCCGGCCGCGCACCAGGCGCCCGTGGAGGTCGTGATAGTCGAAATCGTCTTCGTGCATCCGATATTTATAAGCCTCGATCTCCACGGTGAGCGCTTCTGGAGCCGATGGCCAGTCGATGTCGATAAGATGCGATTCACCGGGATCGATTCGATTATCCGATAATAATTTGATTTCCGGATACCACTGATAGCGCGAGCCGATCTGTTCCGATACTTCGGCCACAGCGTCACCATGGGCGTTGCGGACCACGGCCGTCACTTCCACGTGGCGCTCCGGATCTCCGGTGGGAAATAGATGGCCCGCAAATTCGTTGTGGACCCGCACCGCCAATTTTTGGCAGTCCTCGTCGTCACAGTCCGCGTCATCTGGCAGGTCCAGCGACACGGTGGCCCCGGAGCCAAAGATCGGCCGAAGGGCCTTAATCTCCTCTTCGAACTCCGGCTGTTTGGGGATCAAAGAGCCGCCGAACCAATGCCGCCGCGTTTCGCGCTCCGGCACATCGTAGGCCTCGGCGAGTTTTCGCGTCGTCTTCGGCATGTGGCAGTCCTGACAATGATGACCCTTGTCGGCAGCCGGACTCTTTTCCCATTCATCGCCGGTGCTAAAAAAGCAGCCCAGATTCTGCTCCGGAAAGATCGCCTCTGCCTGATGGCAGCGAACGCAATTTTGTTCGTCCAAAAGATGGTCTCCCCGGGCGACGGCGTGGGGGGCGTCGGTATCGCCGCGGGGTCCGTAGACGGTGCCGTCCTGGACGTGGCAGGTGGCACAGCCGATGGCCTCGTCCTGCATGGCCTCGTCGAAGATCGGATTGTCGACATAGATGGGACGTCCAATCTCATCGTTCTCTAGCCCAATGACAAGCTTTTCGAGCTGAGGGACCATCGGCGTGTGGCAGTTGACGCACATCCAGCTAAAATCATCGTCCTGATCGTCGTAATAATCGCCGCGGGCTTTGGCGAGCTCCTCCATAAATTGGGGATTGTGCGTCCAGGCCCGGCGATGGGTTGAGATCGACCACTCCCGGTGGATCTCGCCGTGGCATTGCCCGCAGGTCTCGGAGCGAAGATCGGGCAGTCCCTCGGGAATCTCGAAATCCAAAAAGGGCCGCTCATAATAGGGGCGGCTTTTATAAAACTGATGGGCCGCCTCCAGAATCTCGTCATCGCTCATCTGGGGCGTGTCGTCGCTGCCAGGCTCGGGCGAAAAATACACCAGGGCGCCGCCGAGGAGTGCGATGAGGGCGAGGGCGGCGAGCGCCATGCCGGCGATGGACATTGAGGAGTTGCTGGAGGAAGCCGTCGACAAAATCTCAATCCACGTAGCGCGGAACGTCGCGGTGGCGCACGTTGGCCTTCCAATTTCGGCCCTGGAGTCGGGCGGCGATGGTCTCGGCCATGGCCACGGAGCGGTGTTTTCCGCCGGTGCAGCCGATGCCGATCGTCAGATAGCTCTTACCCTCGCGCTCGTACATGGGCAGGATAAATTCCGCCATCTCCTGAAATAATGACAAAAAGCGGGCCGCCTCGGGCAGTCCGAGGACGAATTGCTGGACCGGCTCGTCGAGACCGGTCTGGGGACGCAACTCCTCGACGAAATGGGGATTGGCCAAAAAGCGCAGATCGAAGACCAGATCGCATTCTACGGGCAGGCCGTGTTTAAAGCCGAAGCTCAGCACGGTGATCGCCAGTGGCGGATCGTCGGTCGAAGAAAAATGCTCCTTTAAAAGCCCCTTTAAGGTGTGGACGGTGTGGTTGGTGGTATCGATCACCAGATCGGCGCGAGCCCGCATATCGCCGAGGTGCTGACGCTCTTTTTGAATGCCCTCGCGCACCGTACCTTCTTCGCTCATCGGATGGCGTCGGCGGGTTTCGCTAAATCGGCGCACCAGCACTTCGTCGGTGGCTTCCAAAAACGTGACCTGTACGTCGACGCCCTCATCGCGCAGCTCCTCGAGCATCGCCTCCGCCTGATCGAGATGGACATGATCGCGGGTATCGACAACGAAGGCCAGACGCCGCCAATGACCCGAGGAGGGGCCGGCCTGGGCGAGCTCTAAGACTTTGGGAAGAAGGGGCACTGGCAGATTGTCGATGCAAAAATAGCCCATATCCTCCAGGGCGCGGATGGACGTCGATTTTCCAGATCCGCTCAATCCGCTGATGATCACCACCTGAGGATGGCGCAGCGCGACCGCTTCTGAAGTTTCATCGAGTTGTTCAGTCATGTCGGTCGCACCAGATAGGGCGTGTGGGTGACCGGTTGATGGTGATCCGAATCATCGGCGATGCAGATCACTCGTCGTGTTCGACTTTGACGAGGACGATAGTGATATTGTCATTTCCACCCTCTTCGTTGGCGGCGTCGATCAATTCCTCGACACAGCCGTCAAGGTCGTCGCTTTCGGCGGTCATGATATCGCGGATCTCATCGTCGGAGATCATATCGCAGAGCCCGTCGGAGCATAGAAGGTAGATGTCGCCGTCCTCCGGCTCGTCGATATTGACGTCGACCTGCACGGTCTCCTTCATTCCCAGGGCGCGGACGATGACATTTTTATGGGGGAAATTCTCGATCTCCTCTTCGGTGAGATCTTTCATCTTGATGTAGTCATTGAGCAGGGAGTGGTCGTCGGTGACCTGGGCCAATTCCTCGTCGCGCAAGCGATAGATTCGACTGTCGCCGACGTGACCGAGATAGACGGTATCGTCGGAGATATAGGTGGCGACGATGGTGGTGCCCATCCCGTGGTGGGTGCTCGGATCGCCCTTGGCTTTCTCAAAAATCCGCAGGTTGGCCAGCTTGATACTGGCGGCCATTCGGTTTTCTTCGTAGTCCAGATCCTTTTCCATCTTATACGGCCAGGTCAACTCCTTGTCCTGCGAGGTCTCCTCGTAGAACTCGGCGACCGTATCGACGGCGATCTGAGAGGCGACCTCTCCGCTGGCGTGGCCGCCCATGCCATCGGCCACCAGATAGAGATTCTGCTCGGGTAATAAACAGAGGTTATCCTCGTTATGGCCCCGCTTTTTCCCGACGTCTGTATTTCCCGCGGCTTGTAATCTAATGGACACGTTCTTACCCCGTTCCTACGTCTTAGACTAGATTTAAATCAGCGCACCGGCGATCTACGACGGCATCCCGCCGGCGGCCGTTTTTTGCCGGGTCTTTGCACATACTCTACTCGGGGTTGGCGTTACGGGCAAGCAACTCTGGCCAATCGATTTTTCATCGTCCCCTGGCAGCCTTTTGATAAATACCGCACCGGCACTGCAGGTCACAGCTCATATCAGGATCTGGCCCGGATTCAGGCATGCGAGTTTATCTGCTCAAATTGCAGTACTCGCACCTGCTGCTCGATGGAGCAAACAGCGACCGGCTTTGCCTCATCGGAGAAGTCGATGGACAGAACGGCGACCTCCTGATTGGGCAAAGAGTATAATTTTCGCCCGGTGAGGATCTGAAATAGTGCCACCGACCCGTCGGCCAGGGCGGCACTGAGCAGGTATTCGTCTGGAGAGATGGCCATCGACCGAATTGGCGCATCGACGCGAAACTGGCTCGTCGGCACCCGGGGGGTTGCCAGATTGATCACTTCTACGGTGTTGTCCTGACGGGCGATGACGGCGGTGTCGGCTTTTTTATTGAGTGTCACGGCGCCAACGGAGGCCCCACTGCAGATGCGCTTCCAATCACTTGAGCCGGTGTGTTTGTGGTGATGCATATATACGCGGCCCGATTTTGAGCCGGCGATGATGCAGCGCTCGTCGTCATCGACGGCCACCGAGCTAATAGGAGCGCGGCGCACGTCCTGAAATAGATCGCTGGATTTGCCGTGTTCGAGTTCGATCCGCGAGATCGTTCCGTTGTCGTGACCGACGATGAGACTCGATGGCGGGGCAAAAGCGATGGCGCTAAAGGTATCGGTCGATCCAGCAGAGATGGTCGACGGTGTCGTGGAATTGGGTCGAAATAACTGGATCGCACCGGCGGTGGGATCGAAGATGACAAAGCTATCGTCGACGCGGCGGCTGGCCAGAACCTGGTCTGGTGGCGATGTGAGGCGGTAGGTGGAGACGGGGATGGCTGTGGCCGCTGAACTTTCGTTACCCGCGCTGCTGAAGCTGATACTGACGCTGTCGGCCACCGACGCAGCCCGTTCTTCCGGGGAGCTGGCCTCTGTGGGCGTCGGGGTGCGGGTAAATGCCGGTGTGTGGGCCGGCTCGCGTGCCCCGTGGGCCTGCAGCGTCGCCGAGCTTGTATGCTCGTCGCGATCCGAAAAGTCGTTTTCCTTCGGCGTCGAAGGCGCCGTCGTAAGCCCCGACTCTGGAGTGCCGACGCGGTGGCGCGGATCGGCTGTGGAGCCCGGCGGAAAATCGTGGGTATCTTTTGGCGTGCTCGATATCTCCGCCATCGTTGGCGATGCCGAGTCGGCCTCCGAGATCTGATTGCGGGAGAGCCGATCGAGCTCTTCGATGACCCGCGACAGATCGGAGGGGCGCTGGGAGGGATCCTTGGCGAGCATTCGCGCCAGAAGATCTTCGAGTTTGGGCGGAAAGTTGCGCTCCGGGAGCACCTCGCTGAGTCGAGGCGGTTTTTTTCGCACGTGCATTCGCAGCACTTCGTATACGTTGTCGGAGACGAAGGGGGGCTCGCCGGTGAGCATAAAAAATAAGATCGCCCCCAGGCTGTAGATATCGCTGCGGTGGTCGATGGACTTTGCCGTCGCCTGCTCGGGGCTGGCGTAGAGCGGAGTGCCGATAAATCCGTGGGTCAGATTGACCGACGGCTCATCGGTGAGACGGACGATGCCGAAGTCCAAAATATGCACGAAATCATCGCCCACCGGCAGGCGCTCGACCATGATATTTTCCGGCTTTAAATCGCGGTGGATCATGCCCGCCTGGTGGGCGCCAAAGATTCCGTTGGCCGTCTGTCGCAATAGCGCACAGGCCCGCGAAACGCTGAGTGCTCCCCCGTCGAGGACCAGCGTCTCCAGCGTCGAGCCCTCGATAAGATCCATGACGGCGGCCACGAAATTTCGCCGCAGCTCCAGAATCTCGTAAATAGAGACGATATGAGGATTGCGCAGCCGACTCAGGGCTTCGATTTCGCGATTGAGACGGGCGATGACCTGTTCGGCCTGATCTTTGTGGCCGTCTGTGGCGATGATTTTGACGGCGAATTGGCGGGAAATAGACAGGGACTCACCGCGATAGACCGCTCCTGAAGCTCCGTGGCCCAGCGGACGGGTGATCAGGTAGCGATCGTTGATCACTTCCCCCAACCAGGGATCGGAGGCATCGCTGACCGGTGGCCAGCCAGCCTCGGGAGCTTCCGTAGCACAACTCAGACAGGTGTCTTGATCGTGGAATGTCACGGAGAGGCAATCCGGGCAAAAATGCTCGGGCGGACTCTTCCGAAGACGACTGCGCCACTCTTTGCGCCGGGCGCGAAGAGTTTGGCCTGTCCCCGACGAGCCTTTAGTCGACATATTCCTCTCCAAAAAATCTACTACGCATCACGCGTTTTGCCCCATTGAGGCTGCGAAACCAATGAAAAAAAGTAATCTTAGAGAAAAATTTCTGATTTTCCAAGACGGCCCGGTTCAACGCTAGAGGTCGCTTCGACATTACCAATCTAACAAAGCAAACCGCGCCGTCATTTCTTTAAACTATAATTCAGTCGTCGCCATTGTCGTCATCGTCGTCGTTGCCATTGTCATCATCGTCGCTGTCGGCCACATCATCGGGCATGTGGACGTAGCGGGTGATGGTGCTGAATCCGCCGAGGAGCTGATGCCATTCCGGATCGTTCCACTCCAGGCGCAGAGCGTCGGTGCGCCCCTCACATGCGATCCAACTATATCGCGAGGGATCGACGACACAGGTATTGGGATAGGCCGGATCGTCGAAGGTTCCGTCGATGCAGTACTCCGTGGACTCCAGGCGGGCGGTGGGATCGTCGTCCTCCGGGGGAATCAGGCGGACCTCGATGGCGCTGTCACAGAATT
Source organism: Myxococcales bacterium (assembly GCA_007119175.1). GTDB lineage: Bacteria > Myxococcota_A > Bradymonadia > Bradymonadales > Bradymonadaceae > SLJM01. The sequence continues at coordinate 17,245 of SKQC01000443.1, forward strand.
TCGCGTCGCCATCGCTTCCCGGTACGTCCAAACATCGATCGCGCTCATCGTCGTCATAGGGGGCGACTGGGCAGTCGGCGTTGTCGGCACAGGCCCAGGTTCCGTCGACGCAGCCCGTGCTTTCGGAGGCGAAGAGCCCGGCGATCTCCTCCAGGGCGTCACTGAAGTCCTCGCAGATCAGCCCATCCAGCGGATCGTCGGGCCGATCTGGGTCTTCGACGCTGGGAAAGAAGATCGGAAATTCGCGCAGAAAATACTCGTAGCGATGACCGGACCAGCCCCGTCCCATCTCGGTGCGACATGCCGTCGGCACCTCCCAGCGATCGCTGCCGCATTGCTGCGGAATCTCGCTGGGGTTAACCTTTTGATAGGGACCGTGCAGTGAGGCCGGCAGCACCGAACTTTGCAGGGCGTTGAAGGCCTGGACGATGTCGGAGTCGGCCTCCGGATCCAGATCGTCGAGATGGTCGATATCGTCGAGGCTATTGTAGTTTTCGGAGTCCTCGAAATCGATGCTCGTGCCTCGGGTGCCCGCCAGGTTGAGCAAGAAGTCGCTGCGCAGATCGGCGATGGGCGTCAGATGGCCGTCTTCGCCTTTATTCTCCTCAATCGTGCAATTATGCACTCCGCAGGTGGTCTCCTCGTCGAGATTGCCGTCGTGGCTGCAATCATTCTCGTCGGTGATAAAGATCACGCCCGTTTGCGCTGAGGAGCGAATAAATCCGGCATTTGGAAATTCGTGCTGATCTTCGATCGATGAATCGGGTCCTCCCGTCAGCTCCGGCGATAGGGCGGTGACCACGGCGTCCAATCCGCGCTCGATGCCGTATCCCCGGGTGCCCACCAGGCTGGCGCAGGCGAAGTCTTCGCCAAATGCCTCCAGATCGACGACCCCGGTGTCGGGATCGGCGTAGTCCTGTGCCCGGAGGACGACGGGAATATCTCGATAGGCACTCGGGTCCGGATAAAAGTCTTCCAACTCCATGTCGTAATTATCGCAATTCTCGGCGAGCGGTCGCGATGGCAGGGCACAGCGCAACGCCGCTTCGTTGACGTTTTGGCTCTCCAGATGCTGCCACTCGCTGGGGTTTTGCGTACATTCGATGGCGACGTCGATATTTTCGTAGACCGGATCCAGCCGTTCCAGATTCGGATCACCGGGCAGTATGTCGGGATCTTCCTGCTGCGCCTCTTCCAGGGCCGGATCGCCGGGGGCGAAGACGGGATGGGCACAGGCCGGATCGAAGCCGGGCATCGGCTGCGGGGTGGCCTGAAGACGACCGGCATTGGCCACCGTCTCGCGCACACAGGCTGCCTCGTACTCGTCATCGTCGGGCGTATAATCGTCGCAGTTGAGCATGTGGCTGGTGGTGATCCCGATATGGAAGTCGAGATTGACATCATTTAATACCGCCACAAAATCGTCGATGCTCTCGCGGACAATGCGCTGTGATCGGCACATCGAGCCCGAGTTATCGATCATCCACAGGATGTCGATTTCATCGCCTCCGCCGAGGTCTTCGTAGATGACCTCTTCGACGGCTCCCGAGGTCTGGCCGAATTGTACGGCGTGTTCATTGCACGCTGAAATGCTGATCAGCAGTGCAATGCCGGCGCATATAGCGACGGTCAACGGAATAAGTCCTGAAATCCTGCCCATTGGTTTCCTCGAGTTGGAACGCGACGACAACAAAAAGCGAAGCCTACCTACATAGCGACGATGGTATCGAACCGAAAAAAGCCTGTCCACAGAAACTGGCGGACAGGCTTGTGAGGCCCGGCCAAGCGTAACGTCTTGCAACAGCCTCGGCGGCACTGGACCTCATCTCGAATCGACCCCCGGGCCGACTTTCCCCCACCCTCAGGTGCGGTGAGTGGTATAGGGAAGCAACGAGATCTGGCGAGCCCGCAAAATGGCCTTGCGCAATTTTCGTTGATTGCGCGCCGAGACACCGGTGATGCGCCGGGGCAAAATCTTGCCTGTCCGGGTCACGAATAATTTCAGGAGTTCCGGATTTTTATAATCCAGCTCCCAGGATGGGTTTTGATCGAAGGGATCGACTTTGCGGCGCCGCCGCCAGTTGATGCGACCGTATTTCGACATAAGTTGTCCTGTAAATGGTTAAAAAAAGGGGAAATGCCTGAATTAGCTAAGCTTTTTTTCTACGAATTCCACGTGCTTGCGAGCGACGGGATCGTATTTCTTGAGCTTGAGCTTCTCCGGCGTCTGCCGCTTGTTTTTAGTCGTCGTGTAAAAATAGCCGGTACCGGCCGTGGAGACGAGCTTGATTTTTTCTCGCATGGCGAATTCTCCGGGATAATCGCAATATCTCGCCGGCTCGCAGGGAGTTCGGCGCAGGGATGAAAATTTTCGACCCTGGAAAGGGCGGACAGATTCATAGCGGCTCCGCCGGGTAAACGCAAGGCTAAGTACGACTACGATCGCTCGATTCTGTGCCGCCATGGGCGAGCGATTGCGCACAAACGCCCGATGATGCGGCGATCCTCGCCAATGAAGAGCAGGTAATGAGTGAGATTTTAAACGCTGTCATCGCTGCTGCTGCGCGGTGTCGGTGAGGACCGAAGAGGCTTTTTTTGAGAAACCGGGGAAGATCTCTGCCGGGATGCTGCGTTGAGGATGGTCGCCTCAGCGCCTTGCGTTGGAGCCGCAGCGAGTGATAAGCGGGATTTCACAGCGAACGCCGCTTCCAATAAGTACTCGGCAAAGGCATGGACATTATCACAAACCGCCGGTCATCCGATCCGGTCGCCCTTTCTGGACCGATCTTTCGTCTGGCCGCTGTCACGGCCATGGTCTTCGTCATCGCCATGGCGGGATGCATCGAGGGACACGAAGAACCGCTCCCCGATCGGGAGGGACTTTTTTATCCCATCGGCATGCAGATGCATCCCGACGGGCGCTTTTTGTACGTGCTCAACAGCAATTTCGATATGCGCTATCGGGGAAATCTCGGCGGCACGGTATTGGTCATCGACACTGATACCGGCGAGATATTGAGCGAGTCTTCTCCATATGTCCCCTCCTTCGGCTCCTATCTGGCGCTCAATGACGACGCCACTAAGCTATATGTGCCGACCCGGCATAATAATGAGATGACCGTATTATCCGTCGCCGATCAGGGACAGGCGTTGTATTGCGATAATGACGGGGAGCGCTCGGCAGATACTCGCCCCTGCACGGTGCGGCGAATTCCAGATATGCGAGAGGGAACGAGGATCTCTGACGATCCCTTCGGCGTCGCCGTCGGTCGCGCTCAGCGCACCGTCGGTGGCACACAATCCGATTTTGATCTGGTTCATCTTTCTTATTTGCGCGGCTCGGACGTCACCTCGATGAGTCTGCCGGACAGTGAAATTGCCGGTGCCTCAATGCAGAGTGCCGCCGTGGTGGGTCAGGGAGGCAACCAGTTGCAGATGCGGCCCGGCACCGACGAGGTCTATGTCGCCGGGCGCGGAACGAATCGCATCGAGGGCTTTCGTCCCTTTTTGAGCACCACCGGGGAGGTGGAGGCCATCGTGCGCAGTCACACCGTTCGCATCACCGAGAGCGGCTCCGGGATGGACGCCCGTGGTCTGGCATTTGATGAGGCCGGCGACTGGATGTACGTGGCGACGCGTCGTCCGAACGCCCTGCATATGGTGGGCATGGAAAAAGCCGATGGCGGAGGACCGGAGGTGGTGGCTTCGATTCCGTTGGAAAACCGGCCCTCTGAGGTCCACGTCCATCGGGGCCCCGACGGCCAACAATGGCTGTATATCCCCTCTTATCGCTACGGCATCGTCGAGGTCGTCGACCCCCGAAAGGAAGCGGTGGTAGATGTGATTGACGTCGGTCGAAGTCCCTATTCGATGACCTCCGATAGCGCCCCGGCCAACTGTCGGGAGGCCGGTCAGCGATGCCAGGGCTACGTGACGCTCTTCGACGCCGGCACCGATCGCGATGAGCGATGCGACCAGGACGCCCGAGTCTGCGGCAAGGTCGCGATCATCGATCTCGATCCGGAAAGCGATACTTTTCATACCGTAATTGAGACCATCCAGTAGGATTGCTCTATTTTGGCGAGGTCGTCGTCACAAGAGATTCGACGGCGTCACCTTGGCCTGAAGAGAGCGACAGAGGTGTACGATGATGGGACGAGACAATATGACGTCGAAGGGCATCGGATGGCTGACAGTGGGATGCCTGCTGGCAGCCGTCGGCTGTAGCGATCCACCGCTCTCCGATCCGGAAGCCCTCGACGCCCCGGTGAGCATGGATGTCGCCGACGGAGAAGTCTGTCTTCCCGAGCTATTGGGCGTCGATGCCACCCTCAGTAGTGAGCCGCTGCCGCGATGCGGCGACGACGGAAACGGCTTCGCTCTGGTGGTCAACCAGCGAAGCTCCAATATCAGCGTCCTCAGTCTCGGTCAGGAGCGGGCGCGATGGGCCAATCTTGACTCCCGGCGGCCCGGTATCTCACGGATTTCCGTGGGGACGCGACCGATTGATGTGGCCACCACCGGAGAGGGCACGGCGGCGGTTGTGGCCAACGAAAGCGATGCCACGCTGACCGGCATCGATCTGTGGACGCTTCGTCCTCTGCAGCAAGAACTCGATATCGAGGGAACGCCGCGGGCCATCGAGGCCTTTCGCGACGGCGATGACAACTGGCGGGTGGCCACATTAGTGGCCGGCCCCAATCATATCGATCTGCGCGGCGGCCTGGAGTGTGAGCGGCCCGCAGACGGCACAGATCGCCGCGATCATATGCCGGACGACAATTGCACCTGGGGTGAAGGCGATCCGCAGTCTGTGGAATTGCCGGGCCGCGCCGTCGATATGGCCGTCGACGAAGCCGAGGGCGAAGCCTGGGTGGTCTACCGCGATCGCAACGAGGTGTCGCTGGTGGAGCTCGATGAGGGCAATGGTAACGGCGACGAGGGAGAATCGACGTGCCTCGACGAGGAAGACACGCCGCCCTGTGAGGTGGCGCGCATCGGCTGGGACGAAGTCGACAACGGCGACGATGAGCCCTCGAAGTGGGGGGCCACGAAGGTCGAACTCGATCCGCTCGGGCTCTTTGCCTACGTCTTAGATCGGCCCAATAATCGGCTATTGGTCCTCGATCGGCAGCGCCGGACTTTAATCGATGCCTCGCAATCGGTGGAACCGCCGGCCAGCCCCTTTCGCACCGGCGAGGGAATTCCCCTGGTGCGCTCGGCAATGGCCATGAGCGCCGATGTACAGCGCGATGTGATCGACGACTCCGGTACCTCCCACGTGGCGTATCGGCTGGGCGTGCGGGTGGCGGCCAATAACGGCCAGATCTACGATGTGGGCGCCATGGACTTCGATTGCGTCTTCGATGGCGACGCCGCGTTGAGTACCGATGAATTCGTCTTTGATGCCGAACTCCGCGCCGACTCCGAGGAGTCGCGATGTCTGGTCACACCGGAATTTCCGCTGGGAGCCAATCCGGATTTTGACGATGACGACGAACTCGGCGAACGCCGCTTTATCGACATTGATGAATCGACGCGGATGGCGGTGACACCGATCTTCGGCCTTCACGACGGCAATCCCGGCAACGGCCAGATTTCGCCGCACTCCGACTGTGAGTTGCCCGACGAGTTGCACGACGAAGGGGCGGACTCCGAGTTGAGTGTGGCCTGTGATTCTCCGGCGGTGGCTCAGCCGCTGGGGCTGGACGTGGATGATGATCTCGACAGCTACGCCGACGAAACGCGGGCCGATCTGATGGAATTTGCCCAGGCCTATTTCGACGGCGGCGATGAAATCATCGAACGCTATCCCTACGACCTTCGGCTGGTCAACGAGGAATGGAGTGTCACCTATGAGGGCGATCTCCCCGAGCCCGGCCAGTCTGCCAGCGGTCTTGTCTCCCGAGACGACGACGCGATTTTTCGCTCCGGCGGTACCGATTATTGCTCGGCAGCTGTTGAGCAAGGCGATCGCCTCACCATCTTTTCACCGCCCGGCGACGCCAGCGGATGCGACGTATTTGACGATGACGATCCCTATTTTCGTAGCTGGCGAGTGGAATCGGTCGATCCCTTTCAGGTCGAATTGGCCGTGATCGATGACGAGGATTACGTCCAGCAGTTGCCGACGCGAAGTTGCTTTGATCGCGGTCTCAACTACTCGATTCGGGCCACCGACGAGTGGACCGTCGTCGGCAGCAGCACGGGGATGATGTCGCCGCGCGAGCGCGACGGCGACGTCTGTGTGATGCGAGAGGGGGCCGATATGGGCTGGTTTCAGGGCCGTGTGGAGACCGGCGAGGAGTTTCTCGGTCCCTATCTTCGATTTCAGATTCGCCCCGGGGAATTGGAGCCCGTTCAGGGGCTGTCATATAGCTTCGGTGTGGAGCGAAATTTCTCGCTGTCCGCTGTGTCGAGTGCCCCCGACGACAACGCCTCGCTTCCCTCGCAGCTCCTGTCCACGCCGGACCTCGGCAATGGGCGAAACCTGGTGCTTGTCGATGGCGGCGGCGACAGACTTTATATCGAAAATTTAAGTGATCCCGATCGCCAGCCGGTATTTTTGAGGTGATCGATCGTGGATCATTGATCGCTTTGTTCCATCTGTTGGCGCAGTTGGCGAAGGGTTCCCAGAGAATGGCGGGCGGCGACGCGCACCGATTCGGCGCTGTCCTCGGTGGCCGATCGACGCAGGGCGTCTTCGGCATCGAAGGCCGCCAATTCGCCCAGGGCCGTCGCCGCCTCGAGACGAATCGGTTCGGCGGGATCGTCGGCGAGGGCGTTGGCCAGCGCTTCGTGAGCGCGCTCATCGTGGAGCAGACCGATGATATCGACGAGATAAACTCGCATATGCTCCGAGGTCTCGTCGGGATCTTCGAGCTTTTTGACCATTCTCTCCAACCGCTCTTCATAGCGCATCAATAATTCGGCAGCCCGATCGTCCTGGTCGGTCTCCAATAAAAGCTGCGCCATTTCGGTGAGAATAAAGATATAATCGGCCTGATGCTCGTAGGCTCGGTCGTAGGCCTCGAGGGCCAGGCCCGGGTGATCGAGATCGGCGTAGACCCGGGCGAGAACCAATAAGACCTCCGGGATCTCGTCGACGTGATCTTGAAGTTCCGTAAAGAGCTCGAGGGCCTCCTCAGAGCGCCCGGTTTCGATATAAATCTGACCCAGGGCGATGGCCGCAGAGACCGTCTCTCCGGTGACCGGCTCGTCGAAGGCGAGTTGCTCGAAGAGTTCTTCGGCCTCCTCGTACTCGTCGAGCAAAAACTTGGTTCGCGCCTGAGTAAATAACGTCTGTTGCTCGGCGGTACCGTCGGGCAGTTCCGGATCGTAGTCGGCGCGTCTATCAGCCTCTGGTGTCGGAATCTCGGCGGGGTCCTGTGCCGAGTCGTCGGGTTGCTCCGGCGGTGGCTCCGATTGTGTTTCCGGGGCGCTGCCGACGGTGACCGACGGGGAGTCGTCGTCGCGATCGCAGCCGATGGCGGCCGATGTCGCGACGAGGACCAAAAAGATCATCAATGTGGATTTCAAAGTCGATAGGTCCATGATGTGACGGCTCGTCAGGTGGCCGATTATTGGGCGTCTTCCGGCGGGACCAACGGGATGTCGATGACAAAGGTCGTCCCCGACTCGGGGCTGGAGTCGAAGGTGATCGATCCGTGGTGGTCGTCGACGATCTTTTTGACCACGGCAAGACCGAGACCGGTTCCGTCTTCTTTTCCGCGGGTGACGAATGACTCAAAGAGGTGTTCGCGAATCTCGGGCGGGACGCCCTCGCCGGTATCGGCAAAGATCAGACGCAGATCGTCGTTGTGGCGATCGACGCTGACTCGAAATTGCCCTCCGTCGGGCATTGCCTCGGCAGCATTTCGCGCCAGGTTGACGATGGCCCGCTTCATCTTCACCGGATCGAGGTGGGCCTCGCCGCGGAAGTTGAGCTCCAACTCAAAGTCGATATCGCGGTTTTCAAATTCCGTCTTGAGTAGCTCCTGGACCTCTTCGACGAATTGGTGCACGAAGATCTTTCGCAGCAAAATCTGGGAGTCGCCGCGGGCGAATTTAAGTAGCTCCCGGGTCATTTGATTGAGCTCGCGAAATTGCTGCAAGACTCGATCGGCGTATTGCTGGCGCTGATCGCCGTCGTCGGCGTCGGCCATCAATTGTACATAGCCGCTGATGACGGAAAACGGGGTTTTAAAATCGTGGAGAATACCGGCGATCATCTGCCCGATGGTGGAGAGGCGATCTTCTTTTTCACGCACCTCGCGCCGACGTCGCGAGGCCACGGTGCTGGCGATCTGGGAGGCGATCAAAGTCAGCACTTTGGTATCGTCGTCTGTAAAGCCCAGTTGATTCGGTTCTTGAGGAAGGGCGAGGTTAAAGACCTGCAATGCGCCGATGCAGACCCCGTCGTCGAAGAGGGGTACGGCGATGAAATTATCGGCCTCCAATCCGATCTTCGCCGGTGAGCGGCCGGGAATCGTGCGGCAGGCGCCGTTGCGGCAGACAAAGGGCTCTCCGCTTTCAATGACCTGTCGGGCCACCGTGTCGTCGGGGGTGATGGTGCGGGTATAAAAATCCCAGTCCCGGGAGTAATCCAAAGAGCGGTCGATCATGATGTGGACGTGGTGAATATCCCGGTCGCGAAGGGTCAACGCACAGGCCTTGCCGTTGACCAATTCCAGGGTCTTACGGGTGATCGTTTTGACCAGACTGCTCAGATCGGAGGGTTGGCTAAGATCGCTCTGGATGTCGTAGAGCAGATCGAGCTCGGCAATTTTGTATTCGAGTTTTTCGGCGGTCTCGCGAAGCTGCTGGTTTTTCTCGACGATCGACAGATATAGCTCGCTATTTTCCAGAGCGATGGCGATCTGGCCGCCGAGGGCGCTCAAAAGATTTTCGTCTTCTTCGCTGAAATGATCGCTGTGGCTGTTGAGCACCTGGACGACGGCGATATTTTCGTCGTCGGCGTTGCGCAGGGGCTGACAGAGGATCGAGCGGGTCTCAAAGCCGGTCTGGGCGTCGAACTCGCTGTGAAAGCGGGGATCCTGGTAGGCGTCCTTGATATTGAGACTGCGACCGGTCTTGGCGACCCATCCGGCGATGCCCTGCCCGGAGTTGAGGACGATCTGAGTGCGCGTGCCCTGCATGATCTCGCCGTGAAGTTCCCCGGTGGTATCGTCGATCAGATATAAGGTCGCTCTTTCGGCGCGCATCACGTCCGGGATATGCTCCATGGTCATGCGCAAAAATTCGCGGCGATCGAAGGTTGCGCCCAGAGCGCTGCTGATTTTGAGAAGCGATGCATACCGCTGCTGCTGTTCGATCAACTCCTGGCGAAGGGTGCGAAGCAGCTCTAATTTGCGCTCGTCGTCGAGCTTTCGAAAGGAGCGATCCGTGAGCTGAGCGACGTTGTTGAGGACGCCGGAGGCCGAGGGGTCGGCGGTGGGAATAGAGGCCAGGGCGCCGGTGATCTGGCGAACCCGTTTTGCCCGGGCCGGCATGTCGAGGGTGTCTTCGCTCATTGAATTTGTCGCCGCTGACCGTGGTGTGGACTGCGATAATTCGGGTTGGCGGTGGCGAATTAACCCCGTAGCGGCCACCGATGGTGATGGTAACACAGACCGGGAGCACGGGAGAAGTGGGACGGGCGATCGGGGCGAGGTGATCAATAAAAAACGCCGCGACCTTCCGAGAGAAAGGCGCGGCGCTTTTTTTTGGGGTGGCGATCAGATCAGACCGTGACGTCTTTGAGCCTGAGCCCCTGTGAGTCGAGGTAATTGAGCAGGCCCTTTTTGGTCACCGTGCGCAGGGCGCGATTCGACAGTCGGACTTTTACCCAGCGATCTTCTTCGGGCACATAAAGCCGCTTGGTCTGAAGATTCGGCTTCTGTCGGGTCTTTTTGCGATTGTTGGCGTGAGAGACCTTGTTGGCGACGTTGGGCCCTTTGCCGGATATATTGCATTTGCGGGACATAGTAGAACTCCTTTTAAGAGGTGTCGATGTTGGCATTCGGCTCTCTGGAAGCGGCGAGATGCTGGCAGCGGTGGCGCCAAAAGTCAAGGACATCGCTGATCGTCGGTTGCAGCCGACCCGTTTCTGCACTCTTCATAGACGTTGATCGCCTTGAAATGGCAGGGGGCCTCTTGTAATCTGCGGAGCGATTCACAACCCACACTACAGGTGAGCGAAAGCGCGCCTTATCTATCAGGATCTGGAGGCATCGGTGACCGAAGGAGAAGTCTCTTCGAAAGACACGGAAAGCGGTGATAACCAGAGCAAGGGCGAGTCAACCGGCGGACCTCAGATGGGGGGGCGATTTCGATCTCCTTCCAATTCCAAGATCGACGGTCCGGCGTATCTGCCCGACGATGACGAAGAGTTGGTCGACTCCGTGGCCAAGCGGTTTCGAGCCGGTCCGCGGCTGGGAAGCCCGGTGCTGGAGTCGGAGCCCAGCTTAGATGAACAGGAATTTGACGACGACGTCGACGACGACTCGCTGTTGGCGGCTCTCGATGCCCAACCAGAAGAAGAACCCACGGAGGCCAGCTTTCAGGGCGGGCCGGGGTTGGCTGCGGCGACGTCACCGACCGAAAAAGCGCGTCAAACCGAACAGATGGATCCGCTCCCGGTCGTCGATGTGGAGCCGATCTCTGAGGCCAATGGCGCCGCCCCCGCCGAGGGCCGCCCCCTGGTCTGTCCTTCCTGTCGGGCCGAAAATCCATCGGGGATGCGATTTTGCGTAGAATGCGGCGGAACCCTAGAGCCACCCAAGGCTGCTGACGAGAGCGCTCAACTGGGCGTGGGCACCGAGATGGTGCGCGAGCCACCGCCGCCGACGGAGGCCGCCAAAGAGAAAAACCCCTGGGATATTCGCCTGGTATGCATCAACGAAGACGGCTCCGACGGAAAGTCGATTCCCCTGGAATTTCTGGAGACGACGATGGGGCGCGATGGCGACGATCGCTTTCCCACCGACGCTTTTTTAAGTCCCAAGCACGCTCGATTTCATATCGAGGACGGCGATCTCTTCGTCGAAGATCTGTACAGCCTAAACGGCACCTTTATAAAATTGCGCGAGGAGACGCGGCTGACGCCGGGCGATACGATTTTAATGGGGCGCCAGGTCCTTCGCTTCGAGCGCTTCGAGCAGTCAATTACGCCAAAGACCAAGAGCTCAGACGGAACCCGCTATATGGGCAGTCCGGCTCCGGGCGGCAATTTCAAGGTATTGCAGGTCGGTATCGGCGGTGTGATTCAAAATGTGTATTGCCTTCCCAAAGCGGGCGCCGTTTTGGGGCGTGAGAAGGGCGATATTGTCTTTCCCCACGATAAATTTATGTCCGGACGCCACGCCCAGATTTATACCGGCGAAGACGGACACTGCTATCTGGTCGATCTCAATTCATCGAATGGCACCTGGATAAAAATCTGGGAGAAGACCGAATTGGGCGACGAAGACTTTATGTTTATGGGCCAGCAGCTTTTTCGCGTCGGATTCGATGACTAGTGCTGCCCGCCGGAATTGGGTAGGCACTCCCGGCGAGGACTGAGCGGAGAGGGCAAGGCGCGCAGACGAGGCGATGCCGTGGCATCGTCGAGGAAGCGCAACGCAGCCATCGCCGCTCAGCACTGGCGAGAGTGCTGACGGAATTCCTAAGGGCAGCACTAGACGTGTCCAACTCTTCGGGTTGACAGCCAAGGGGCGTTCGTGCCACTGATAGGCAGTGGCCGATAAAGCCATGTTTATTATGGGGAAATGGATGCTCGTCGACGACGAGACAACTGATTGCCAGCGAGTGCTTGTATGACGAAATCGGAGTTGGTGGAACACGTGGCCCGGCGCATCGATGTCCCCAAAAAACGGGCAGAGGCGATCGTCAATGCCGTATTCGAATCGATGAAGCAGGCCCTTCTGGCCGACGATCGCATCGAATTGCGGGGCTTTGGAAGCTTTTCAATCCGAAATTATAAGGGGCGGATGGGGCGCAATCCGCGGACCGGTGAAAAGGTCAAAGTGCCGCCGAAAAAATCGGTGCACTTCAAGGTTGGAAAGGAATTAAAACACCGGGTGGACACGCTCAACGAAACCGAATAAGCGCTGGTTTGTCGCCGTGATTTATCACGGCTCGTTTCCGCCGACGCATTCGTTGTCCTCGCAGGTCTCGGGAAAGGTACAGTCCCAGTCCTCGACGCATTCCGTGCCGCTTAAGCAGGTGCCATTAAAGCAGATATGACCGGGGGGGCAGTCGGTGTCGATATTGCAGAACCACAAGTCGGGGTTCTGGCAGTTACCGGCATTGCAGACCTGATCTTCGCCACAGTCGTCGTCGACGTCGCAATTATTCTCGGGAAGCGTATAACACGATCCGGTCCAGCAGACCTGGCCGGAGGGGCATTCGCTGTCGCTTTCACAGCCGTCGCCGGGGTTCTGGCAGACGAAGTTGATGCATTCGCCGGGGGCCGGGCAGTCGTCGTCCTCGCTGCATAATGGCTCCCACAGACAGGTATTGCCGACGCAGGAGAAGTTGCTGTCGCAGTCGGCATCGGAGGAGCATTCGAAGGGCTGGCAGAAGCCACCGTCGCAGCGCTCGTCGTCCGGGCAATGGTCGTCGGTTTGACAGTCCGGGTTGAGATAGCAGGTGCCGTCGTTGCAGAAGGTGCCGCTCTGGCAGTCCTCGTCGGTGGTGCAGCCAGTGACGACTCGGCAGGTATCGCCGACACAGGTCATGCCCGAGGGGCAATCGGCGCTGGATTCGCAGTTATCGTCGCTGACGCAGCTACCGCTGAAGACATCGCATATCTCGCCGGGGTCGCACTCGCCGTCGTTGCGGCATTCGGGGGCGGTCTGGCAGGTGCCGGCGGCACATTCTCGGTCGCCGGAGCAGTCGCTGTCGTCGGTGCAGGCGCCGGGAGGCTCTATGCAGAAGCCGTTGTCGCAGATCTCGCTTCCCGGGCAATCGGCGTCGGTGGCGCACGGCGGCGGCGGAGCGGCGACGCAGACGCCGCTGTCACAGAATTCGTTGGGGCCGCAGTCCTCGTCGACCACACATTCACTGACGATGGGCAGGCACTGCGAGCCGTCGCATTCAAAGCCGGGAGGACAGTCATTGTCGGTCTCACAGCCCGGTGAGGTATCGTCGATGCAGATGCCGTCTTCACAGATAAAGCCCGGTGGGCAGTCGGCATCGCTAAAGCACATCGGCGAGATGCCCTCTTCGCAGACTCCATCGTTGCAAATCATGCCCTGCGGGCAGTCGTCGTCGCCGGTGCAACTATCGACGATGCATTGATTGTTAATGCAGCTTTCGCCGTCGTCGCAGTCGCCGTCGGTGCTGCACTCCAGGATGGGCTGACAGAAGTAGTTGAGGCAGCGCTCACCGGGGGGGCAGTCGCTGTCGAAGGTGCACTGCCCGGCGGGAACGCAGAACCCGAATTCGCACATCGAGCCGGCGTCGCAGTCGGCGTCGGTGGCGCATTCCGGCGGGGGAAGGGGGACACAGCTTCCGGAGATGCAGGATTCGAAAAAGCTGCAGTCGTCATCGGATTGGCATCCGTCCGGGTCGGTGCAAACGTTGTTGATGCACTGCATACCGGGCATAAAGCAGTCGTCGTCGCTCTCACATAATAGGGGAGGCACGCAGGTCTGGCCGGCACAACTCCAGGTCGCCGGGCAATCGTCATCGTCGCTGCATTCGATGGGCACACAACTGCCCAGATCGCAGCGCTCGCCGAGTTCGCAATCGGAGTCGTTGGTACACTGCGGTTGGGGCTGGCAGAAAAATCCGTTGCACACCGAGCCCGTCGGGCAGTCGGCGTCGGAGGTGCATTCGCGGCCGTCGACGCAGCGATCGTCGAGGCAGATAAAGCCCTCCTGGTCGCAGTCATCGTCGCTGGTGCACTCGATGGCCGGCTGGCATTGCTGACTGACAGGCTCGCATTCCTCGCCCTCCGGGCAGTCGCTGTCGTGGGTGCAACCGCCCTCGAGGATGCACAGGCCATTTTGGCAGACTTCGCCGTCGTCGCAGTCGTCGTCGCTAAAGCAATTACCGGCGGGGACGCAGTCGCCGTCGACGCATTGCTCGCCGGCGGGGCAGTCCTCATCGAAGGTGCAGCTTCCGTCGGGCACGCAGGTGCCGTCATCGCAGACCTGGCCGAAGGGGCATTCATCGTCGAATTGGCAGGTCTCCACCGGGAGGCATTCGCCGTTGTGGCAGTAGTGGTCGCTGTCGCAGGTGATATTCTCGCAGGGATCTCCGACCTCGCAGCGAAAATCGACGCAGATCTCGTTGGGCAGACATTCCTGATCGGTCGTGCAATCGCCCACAAAATAGCAAGTGCCGCTCAGGCAGACCTCGGCTTCGCCGCAGTCGGAATCGGATTGGCAGTCGCTGGTGGTGACGCATTGGCCGTTCTGGCAGGTCTCATCGGGGAGGCAGTCGGCGTGGGTCTCGCATTGGGGACCGGAGACGCATTGATTATTGATGCAGGTCTCGCCGATCGGACAGTCCAGATCGTCGAAGCATTCTGGCGGGGGGGTGACACATTGGCCGTTTTGACAAAATTCAGGGCCCGGGCAGTCAAAATCATCAAAGCACTCCGGGGGCACGCATTGGGTGTCCTCGCAGGTATAGTCGGGAGGACAGTCGAAGTCGCTGAAACAGTCGCCGGTGAAGACGCACATAAAGTCGAGACATTCGTAATCCGGCGGGCAATCCGCGTTTTCGAAACACTCTCTGGGAGCGAAGACACACTCGTTGTCCAGACAGATCTCGTCGTCGGCGCAGTCGGCATCATCGTGGCATTCCAGTGGTGGACTCTGGCAGATGCCGTCGATGCACCTGGCATCGCCGAGGCAATCGCTGTCGGTGGTGCATTCAAAGAGATCGATGCAGATGAAGTCGTCGCATTGCTGGCCCGGTCCACAATCGTCGTTGTCGATGCAGTCCACGGAGTGGCACACGCCGTTAAAACAGGCCGTTTCGCCTGCTGATGACTCCGGGCAGTCGCTGTGACTCTGGCAGGGCGCGCAGTAGCAGTCGTCGATGCAGACGAATCCGGCATTTGGGCCGGCACAATCGGCGGTGGTCACGCAATCACAGGGAGGAATGCAGTGGCCATCCTCACAGGTCTCACCGGCCGGGCAGTCGAGGTCGTCGACGCATTCAACGGGAGTGCAGATGCCGTCGTCGCAGATCTGCGAGCCCGGGCATTGCTCATCGTCGGTGCAGACGATCTCCTCGGTCGGCTCGCAACGCTCGTCGATGCAGCTATGGCCTTCGGGACAGTCGGCGTCGTCGGAGCAGCTTACGGTCTCGGTGCAGATATCACCGACACAGATGGCGCCATCGTCGCAATCACTGTCGTCGGTGCAGCGATCCATCAATGTCGATCGGCCACAACTGCTCATGACCAGCAACAGCGGCAGGACCAATCCGAAGACAATCAGCGAGGCGGGAAGCGATCGGGGCAAGATTTTGTCTATCATAGCTTTGGCGCCAATTTGGAGAAATTAAACCCGATCTGGCGATCGGATCATTTCATTTAAGGGGGCGATGACCATCACCAGGTATCGCTGCAACACATTTGACCGCATCGAAAGTGGTAGCATAGCACTTCGTGACCTTCAAATTTAGGCCCATTGCCGATGGCCTTATCGGTACCGATTCTCTCGGATTTTTGGGGATATTTTACGAGTATCCTCGAAAAACCATGACTCTGCACTATGGTCGCGTTGACTCGGCAACGCACTTGCGCTGGATATTATACCATTTAGCGGTGCGATCCGGGCGATCGTGCGTAATTTGTCGGTCATAGCTTGTGCAAGTTAAGTGCCAGCGTCTATCAATATCAGGAGGAAGCGATGACATCAGAGGGCAGTGA
>SKQC01000364.1 GCA_007119175.1 Myxococcales bacterium
CGGGCCCCAGGCAAGCGAGCTCGTTCCGCTAATATAGTTGCGGTTCAAGCAGTCAAACTGGCGGCCAGGCTGGCCGCGGGCCCCGGGCCCCGGGTAAATATCAAACCGCAACTTTGTATTTCTTAGCGTTCTTTGCGGTTCAAGCAGTCAAACTGGCGGCCAGGCTGGCCGCGGGCCCCAGGCAAATATCAAACCGCAACTTTGTATTTCTTTGCGTTCTTTGCGGTTCAAGGAGTCAAACTGGCGGCCAGGCTGGCCACGGGCCCCGGGCAAATATCAAACCGCAACTTTGTATTTCTTAGCGTTCTTTGTGGTTCCCCAGTGGTTTTTGTTGTTGTAGCGAAGAGAGACCTCGATGCGCGTATTAGTTGTGGACGACGAAAAACCGGCTCGCGAGGAGTTGAGCTGGTTGCTCGACCAATGTGACGGGGTCGATGTCATCGATCAGTTGGCCTCGGCAGCGGCGGCGATGGAGCGCCTTGAGGAGATGGGCGGCTCTGTCGACGTATGTTTTCTCGATATCGATATGCCCGGCCTCGACGGGGTGAGGCTGGCGGAGTCCTGGCGCGACGGAGAACAGGGGGATGCGCCGCTGGTGGTATTCGTGACGGCCTACGAGGAACATGCCGTAGATGCTTTTTCGCTGGATGCCGTCGATTATCTGCTAAAGCCGGTGCGCTTAGCTCGGCTTCGAAAAACACTTCAGCGCGCCCGACGCCGCCTCGGTAGCGCGCCGGCTGCACGGGCCGAATTGGGCGATTCGCCCTCATCTCCCCTGGAGCGGATCTCAGTCGAAGAATTGGGCGAGTACCGAGTGATCGCCGTCGACGATATCCTGTGGATCGAGGCCGACGAGGGCTTCGCCACAGTTCACACCGCTGACGGTGCCTACCTGACTGATTTCAGCCTGAAATTTCTGGAGGAGAATCTGGACAGCGAGTTTTTCTTTCGCTGCCACCGAAGCTATATCGTGCGCCTCGACGCCATCACCCGCATCGCCCCCTGGGGCGCGGGCACCTACCGGTTGGTGGTCGGCGAGGAGGCGGACGACGACGCCGGCGTTCCGCTGGCGCGCAGCCGCGCTCCCGATCTCAAAGCGCGGATCCCCTGGTCGGCGAATGTGCTTTGATGATCGCTGCAGTGACAGCGCGTGGGGGGGGCGGTTGTTTATTAGCTGGCGAATCGCTGTGATTCGCCTTCGTGCGGATCGCCGTCGCCCGGTTCTTCGTAGCGGTAGCGGTAGTAGTAGGCGTAGCCGTAGCCGCTGCTTTCGTCGACATCGTTTAAGACTGTGCCGACCAGGGGAGCGCCGATGGCGGTGAGCTGCTCGATGGAGCGGCCGAGGAGCTCCTGGCGGGTCTGAGCAAATTTGAGAATCAACAATACGGCGTCGACACTGTGGCTCAAGATCAGAGCGTCGGTCACGGCGGCCAGCGGCGGGGAGTCGAAGATGATCCGGTCGTAGCGATGACGCAACTCGCTGACCATCTCGCGGAAGCGCTCGGTGTGCAGAAGTTCGGAGGGGTTGGGCGGGATTGGACCGCAGGAGATGAGATCGAGGTCGTCTTCGACGTTGGAGCTCTGGATGGCATCGTCGAGATTGCTTTTGCCGGTGATGATATCGGAGAGGCCGGTCTCGTTTTGCAGTCCCAGAGCTTTGTGAACCCGCGGTCGGCGCATATCGCTGTCGATGAGGATCGTCTTTTCGCCGGATTGAGCTAAGGCGATCGCCATATTGATCGACGTCAATGTCTTGCCCTCGCCGGGACCGGGGCTGGTCATCAACAATACCTTTGGTGGGTCGTCGGGAGCCATAAACATCATATTGGTGCGCAGCGTTTTGATGCCTTCTGAAAAGGAGCTTCGCGGCGCCGTATGAGCGAGGGTGTCGATGGCGGAGTCGCCGAAGGTCTCCACTCCCTTTAGTGCGCTTTTATTGACCGATGGCAGGGTCCCCAACACGGGCCGATCGGTGTAGGCGGCGACCTGATCGTGGCTTTTTATCGTATTGTCCAGGGCATCGATGAGGACCATGATGGCGCCGCCGAAAAACAGGCCGAGCAGCAATCCCACCGCCAAATTCAGCGGCACCTGGGGGCTGACCGGGGCGCCGGGGACCTCGGCATTTTCCAGGACCTGAATGATCTCGCGCTCATATAAGGCGTTGAGATCAAGTTCGGTGGTTCGTCCCAGGACCGCTTCATAGTGCTGGCGCAGAGTATCGGAGGTGTCGCGAAGCTGATGGTAGTCGAGACCGATATCATTGAGGACTGCGACCTCTTCGGTCAGGCGCTCGCTTTCGGCCTCCAGATTCTGGACGTTACGGCGGGTGACGGCGGCCCGGTTTTCGACGCTGGAGCGGATGCGCTGGATCTCGTCGTCGATTGAGCGCCGGACGATCTCGAGCTGCTTATCGAGCTCTTCGACGCGGGGGTGATCGTCGAGATAGCGCGTACTCAAACGGGCCCGATCCTCTTCGAGCTCCGCCTCGCGGCTCAAGGCGGAGCTCAAAAAGGCATTGTCCACCAGGTCGGCCAGGGCGCGAAGATCGTCACCCGATTCCTCCATCTCCACGATCTGATTGAGCAATGCGTCCTGCGAATAAAGCTCGGCCTCGACCTCGCGAAGCTGGGAGCTGACCGAATTGAGGGCTTCCTTGGTCATCTCGCGGCGATCTTCATAAGATAGCGACAGGATATTATGATCCTGCTGGTATTCCTGAAGTCGGGCGTGGGCGGCGTCGAGCTCCTCGCGCTGGGTGGAGACGTAGTCGTCGAACCAATTGGACAACTGCTCAAGTCCACCGGATTGGTAGTCGTGAATATAATCGACGTAGGCCTCGGAGATGCCGTCGGCGACCTGGGCGGCGAGCTCCGGGTCCTGAAAGCGCACCTCCACCAGGGCGACGCGGCTATCTCGTTGAAGGGAGTAATTCGACGCTCCACGCACGGCCCCGATGGCCGCGTTGTGGCGCTCCGACTCCGTCATCGATGTCTCTGGATTTTCGGGAAAAAGGCGCGGATCGTCGGCCAGGCCCTGGCGCTCAACGACCTCCTCGGCAAACCACCGGGAGTTGAGCACCTCTTTTTGGGTGTTCCAGAATTGTTCGAATTGCCAGCGGCCGCCGGGATCGACAAACTCTACCTGTTCGAAATCGCGGCCCAGCACATTGGGTTGCGTTTCGTGGAAAATGAGCTTACTGGTTGCCTGATAGATGCGTGGCTGTTGGTCGGTCCACAAATAGGCCACGCCCACCCCCATGATGGCGGTGAGGATCAGAATCCAGTAAAACCGCTTGAGCAACACCCAATATCGGGCCAGCAGCTCACCGAGTGATTCCCCGGCTTGTTCAGCGGGATTCGGTCCGTTCTGTTCTGGATAACCAAACTGGTCGGACATGTTCTCTACTCGACAAAAAAACTCGTCACCGGCGCCGGGTTTCGGCGGGCGAGCGGGCGATCCTAGAGCCTTGCTACACCAGCGTCAACGGCTCCGGAGAGCATTATGAGCCGACGAATGAGCAATTATGACAGCCCTGATTCCCCCCGACGTGGATTCTGGGACGTCCCCTCGATCTTGCTCGCGATCGTGGTCTTGGCAAGCCCATTACTTATTGGCGGTGTCCACGCAGCCTCGGCAGCCGCCATCGCTGCCACTGCTTTATTCGGGCTGTGGTGGAGCCTTGTGCGAGGCGACGCGCCGTCGGGGGAAACCGGTGATTTTGCACTCTCTATTCCGGCCGCCGGGTTTTCGTTCATGGCGCTGGTCTGCCTCATACAGCTAATAGTGGTGCCCACCGGGGTGTATCATATCTTACAGCCCACGGGCCATGGCCACCTGGCGGGAAGCTGGGAGGTCGTCTTCGGGGAGGCCCTGGAGTCGGGCTGGCATTTGCTCTCCGTCGATCCCCGGCAGACGACGGCCCACGGCATGCGCTGGATCGCCCTTGCCGCCACCGCCGCGCTGGCGGCCCAGGTCAGCCTGGGGCGCAGAAAGCGGCGGCGCTGGCTGGGGGTGATATTGGTCACCGGTGCCGTGGTGGCCGCCATCGGGATTGCCCAGCATTTAAGCGGCACCTCAAAGATTTTGTGGTTCTACGAAGCCCAGATCCCGGCTCGGTCGATGAGCGCCTTCGTCAGCACCAATCACGCCGCCACCTATTATGCGCTGATGGCCATCGTCGCCATGGCCTATAGCCTGGAATATCTGCGGCGATCGCCGCTTCGCACCACGATCGGCGCTGTGGCGGCGGCGGGAGGCATCTTTTTATGTGCCATCCACGGAAGCGACGGAGCGCTACTGGCGCTGGCGGTGGCAGTGGTCATTTTGGCGGTCACCGTGGTGACCCGGGCGGCCCCGGAGCACGACTCGGGGCGGATGCGAATGCGTTTTGCCACGGTGGTCACGTTGGCCGTGTTTTTTATGGCCGCCATCGGCTCCACGCTGGTCCCCGAGGAGTGGACTCTCTCTGAGGAGGAAAGCGTTCTCGACTGGGGAAGTGCCGAGATCCGCGTCCATATGGCCGGCGCTGCAATGCAGGGTACGACTGATTACCTGGTCGTCGGCAGCGGCGCCGGATCGATTGAGCGCTCTTTGCCGCCCTATCTGGACTGGCATTATATCGGCCCCTCCGGGATTCCGACCGTCGAGGGCGAGCCGGCGGAGTGGGCGATGACGCTGGGGCCTCTGGCCACTCTGGTGGCGCTGGCGCTATTTTTATTGATCGTCGTCCGCACCGCCCCGCATGTGGTGCGTCGGCACGGCCGTCGAGGAGCGGCGATCGCCTGTTCGGTGGCCGTATTTACGGGGATCATCGCCTTATTTCACTTTCCCTTTATGACCCTCGGCATCTCCGTGGTAGCCGTCGTCGCTCTGGAGGTATGTCTCGATCCACGCCGCGACTTATTATATCTGCACGGCACCAAAAAAGGTGCCTATATGCTGGCTGTGGGGCTGACGGTCGCCCTGGGAGGGCTGATGGCCGCCCGGGCCACTGTGCTGGCTCCCGGTGCCGAGGAGCATTTGCAGGTCGACGACGAAGAAGAAGTGCGGCGGGCAATCCGCCTATATCCCACGGACGGAGTCTTATTGTCGGCCATCAGCCTCGATGCGCGGGCCGACGGCGATCACGAGCGCGCCCTGGCCATTGCCCGGCGGGCCTTTGAAGTGCGGCCGAATCCACAGCAGGAGTTTTTGTTGGCCACCAGCCTCGCCAACGCCGAAGAGCACGAGGAGGCGGCCGTCGTCTACCGCTCGCTGCTCAACGGCGAGCGCCGCAGATCGGCGACGTTGTGGAATTGGAGCCGAGATCGACTGCGATTTGATCTTCCCTCTGCCGCGTTGCGCGCCGAGGCGCTGGCCGATGCGTCGACCCGCGAGATTCGCCGGATGAGCCGGCTGATCGACGACGAGGAGGGCATATTGACGGCCATCGACTTCGCCCTTGAGCTGGTTGAAAAAAGCCCGGATCGCCCGGAGATCCACCTGGAGTTGGTGCGACTTTATCGCAATGCCGGCCAGGACGAGCTTGCCGAGATGTATACGCGGATGCTCATCGCCCGGAATCTTCAGGGAGACGACGGCGAGCGGCCGGCGGGGCTGTATTTTTTGCTCGATTTATTGCGCGATTTAGATCGCCACAGCGAGGCCCGGGGCATCGCCGATCGGGCCTTCGATACGGGCCATGCCTCTCCGGAGCTGGGCCGCGCTGTATTGCGCCTTCTGCCCGAGGATTTCGACGACGAGCAGGTCGAGCAATACCTCCGGCTCTTTGAGGCCGCCCAGGACGTGGGCTGCCGGCCGCCGTATGAGCGCGATCACCGCCAGTTATGCTGGGAGGCGCAGGCATTTTTTGCAGAGGCCGACGATCAGATCGAGCGGGCCGCCAATTATCTGCGGCGCGTCGAGCGGCTCGACGGCGATCCGCGGCCGCTGGCCAAATTATACGCCCGCCACGGCCGGTGTCGGGAGCTGGCCAGTCTTCGACGAGAGTACGAAGATCGAGGCTATCGGCGCACCCTGCGGGAACAGGCATCGCGTTGTGCCCTGGTCGGTGATTGATTGCCGGATCAAAGATCTTAGTTTTTATGGGGTGGCCCGATCAGGGGCAATTGAAAGGGGCCGGAGAATGCCAGGGGGCTGATATTTAGGAAAACTAAGATTTAAGGGGAGTTCGATTGACCGTCTTTGGTCGGTTGACCCGGGGCTGACAGATCTCCGGAGTCCGATAGACCGAGGGCCGATCGCCCCCCCAGGGGCCGATAGACCTGCCCCAAAATCTTAATTTCCTAAAATAGAAGCCCCACCGCATTCCCCGGCCCTACAAAAACGGGCAGAAAGTAACGCATTTTAGTGCAGGGGGAGTTTTTATGGCGGTACACCGCCTTGCAGGATGGGTCGAGCATTTTGAGCAACAGTCAAAGCCGACCCGAATCGCGGCGCTTATAGCCGCTCATCTGATGATCTTTTCGCTCGCCTATCTGGGGGCCTTTGCCTTTCGCTTTGATTTTCAAATTCCCGAAGAGATGTGGGGACCGATGTGGCAGGGATTGCCCCTGCTACTGGCCGTTAAAACCGGGGTTTTTGCCGCCTTGAAGATGTTTCAGGGATGGTGGAAATACGTCAGCCTCTACGATGTGATCACCGTGGCGTATGCCCTGGCGATCTCGTCGCTATTATTTTTGGGTATCCACTTCTTTGTGCTTCGCCCGGAGGTCTTTCCGCGCTCGATTTATCTACTCGACTTTACGCTGAGCCTGGTCTTTTTGGCCGGTGTCCGCGGCTCGCTTCGCCTAATCCGGGAGGCCGTGGCCGCCCACGCCGGGGGACGGCGCCCGAAGAATCTGCTCATCGTCGGCGCCGGGGACCTCGGCGATTTATTGGTGCGCGAGATCACCCGGGCCGACCGGCTGCGCTACCGGCCGGTGGCCTTTTTGGACGACGATCCCAAAAAATGTGGCCTTCGCCTACATGGGATCCCCATCGAGGGCCCATTGTCCAGGCTCAGCGAGGTGGTGGCGGCGCGTCATGTCGAGGAGATCATCATCGCCCTCCCCGCCGGCGAGCGCGACCAGCTGCGACGGGTCGTCGAGCGGGCCCGAGAATGCGATATTCAGCCCCGGATTTTGCCGGCCGTGGAGACCGTCTTAGACGGCGGGGTCTCGCTGGGACAGGTCCGGGAGGTGTCGATCACCGATTTATTGGGCCGCGACCCGGTGGAACTCGACGCAGATGCTCTGGGGCGATTCGTCGAGGATCGAGTGGTGATGGTCACCGGCGCCGGCGGCTCGATTGGCGCCGAGTTATGCCGCCAGATCATGCGCTTTGAACCGCGGCGACTGGTCATGGTGGACTGTGCGGAGACGCCCCTTTTTGCGATCCACCGCGAGCTGGTATCCGACCATGGCGACCGGGTTCGCCCCCATATCGCAAATGTCGCCGACCCGGGGCGAATGGAGAGTATCTTCGCCCGCGAGTCCCCCCAGGTGGTGCTTCATGCGGCGGCCTACAAACACGTTCCGCTCATGGAGCAAAACCCGGCGGAAGCCGTCAAAAATAATGTGATAGGCACCCGCATTGTCGCCGACGCCAGCGCCGTGCACCGCGTGGATAGCTTTGTGTTGATCTCCACGGACAAGGCGGTCAATCCCACCAGTGTGATGGGGGCCACAAAGCGGATCACCGAGCTGTATATCCAGCGCCTGGGTAGCCGCACAAAGCAGACTCGCTTTTGCGCGGTGCGCTTTGGCAATGTGCTCGGATCGAATGGATCGGTGGTGCCTATTTTTCGCGAGCAGATCCGGCGCGGGGGCCCGGTGACGGTGACCCATCCGGAGATGACCCGCTATTTTATGACCATTCCGGAGGCCGTGCAGTTGGTATTGCAGGCGGCGGCCTTTGAGACCGATGATGACTTATTCATTCTCGATATGGGCTCGCCGGTGCGCATCGCCGATCTGGCACGAGATATGATTCGCCTGTCGGGCATGAGCGAAGAGGAGATCCCCATCATCTACACCGGAATTCGGCCCGGGGAAAAATTATACGAGGAATTGACATTGGATCAGGAAAAGGTCGACGATACCTCGCATGCCAAAATCTTTATCGGCCATCGAAGCGGTCGCCCGGCAGTGGATTTCCAGGTGCGGTTTTCCGCCCTGTTGCGGGCTGCCAATTTAGGCGATGACCGGCGGGTGCGACGATTGCTCGACCTGTTGGTGCCGGGGTATACCGGCGGCGCAGATAGAGATAACGTCGTGGAGTTCAACCGACGCCGGGCGGCCAGATAGGACACAGGTTTAAGTACAATAATCCGGGTCAGGTTGCGCCACGATACTGAAAAGACTAAAAATCTGAAGCGTTTGCCTCGTTGAAAATACCATCAGGAGTGATCATGCGTTTGACCGTCATTGGGACAGGATATGTCGGCCTAGTTACCGGCACTTGCTTTGCGGAAATGGGAAATCACGTCACCTGCGTCGATATCGACGATCAGAAAATTGACGGTCTGCGCCGCGGTGAAATCCCGATCTTCGAGCCCGGCTTGGAGGAGATACTCGAGCGCAACGTGGAGCATAATCGGCTCAAATTCACCACTGAGCTGGGTGAGGCGGCCGACGGCGAGGTCTTTATGATCGCCGTGGGCACTCCGCCCGACGAAAACGGGGCCCCCGATCTAAAGGCTGTCGCCGGCGTGGCCCGCGAGATCGGCGATGTGCTGGAAAATGACGCCATCGTCGTCAATAAATCCACGGTTCCCGTGGGCACCGCCGACCGGGTCTCGAAGCTTATCCACGAGCGCCTCGAGGAGCGGGGCGTCGACGTCGATGTCGACGTGGTCTCCAACCCCGAATTTTTAAAAGAAGGGGACGCGGTCAACGATTTTTTAAAGCCCGATCGCATCATCGTCGGCACCGACTCCAGTTGGGCCCGCACGGTGATGGAGGAGCTTTATGCTCCCTTTAATCGAAATCACCAGCGGACCTTATTTATGGGCGTTCGCGACGCGGAGATGACCAAATATACGGCCAATGCCATGTTGGCGACCAAGATCTCGTTTATGAACGAGGTCGCCAATATCTGCGAGAAGCTCGGCGTCGACGTCGAGCAGGTGCGCCTGGGAATCGGTTCCGACAGCCGGATTGGTTACCACTTTATTTATCCGGGCTGCGGATTTGGTGGCTCCTGTTTTCCGAAAGACGTGCGTGCGCTCAGTCATATTGCCGAGCTCAGCGGCGTGGAGCCCGCCGTATTGGGGGCGGTCATCGATCGCAACACCGCTCAAAAGCGCCGGCTCGGCGACAAGATCGCCGATTATTTTGGCAGCGATTTAGCTGAGAAGTCCATCGCCGTTTGGGGACTTGCCTTCAAGCCCGGCACCGACGATATGCGCCAGGCGCCGTCGATTTCATTATTGGAGCGCCTGATCGACGGCGGGGCTCGTGTGCGGGCCTACGATCCGGTGGCCATGGACGAGGCCCGCAAGGTGTTGCCCGAGGAGTGGTTTGACGAGGAGCGGTTGCAACTGGTGGATCACCAATATGCGGCCCTGGAAGGAGCCGACGCGCTGGTGCTGGTCACGGAGTGGAAGCCCTTTCGACACCCCGATTTTGCGGCCATGAAGCGGATGATGGCCGAGGCCGTCATCTTCGATGGACGAAATCAATACGATCCCCACCAGTTGGCGAAAGACGGATTTTATTACGACGGGATCGGGCGCGGCGCGTATTTGACAGAGTAAGGTCAATACAAGTCGGGCAAACGCAAACCACCAGACGCAATGGGGAATTATATGACGCTACCAACCATCGAAAATACTCGGATTACCGTCGTGGGGCTGGGATATGTAGGTCTGCCCCTGGCCGTGGAATTCGGGCAGAAATTTTCCACGGTGGGCTTCGATATCGACGCTCGGCGTATTTCTGAGCTGGAGAACGGACGAGACGTCACCCGAGAGGTCACCGCCGAGGAGTTGGCGAGCGCCGATCGACTCAGTTTTACGCAGGATGTGGATGAGACGGCCGATTGCAATGTCTACGTGGTCACCGTGCCGACGCCCATCGATTCTCATAACCAACCCGATTTAACACCCCTAAAGGGAGCCTCGAAGACCGTGGGAGCCGTGCTCGGCAAGGGCGATGTGGTGGTCTTTGAATCCACCGTTTTTCCCGGCGCTACCGAAGAGATCTGCGTTCCCCTGCTCGAGGAGTACAGTGGGCTGCGATTTAACCGCGATTTCTTCGTCGGTTATAGTCCGGAGCGCATCAACCCCGGCGATCGCGAGCACCGGCTGACGAATATCACCAAGGTCACCGCCGGCTCCACCGACGAGGCGGCACAATTCGTGGACAGGCTTTATGCAGAGATCATCGAGGCGGGCACCCACCGGGCGAGCTCCATCAAGGTTGCCGAGGCGGCAAAGGTGATTGAGAATACCCAGCGCGACGTCAATATCGCCCTGATCAACGAGCTGGCTCTGATCTTTAATCGGCTCGGCATTGACACCAAAGAAGTATTGGAGGCGGCGGGCACGAAGTGGAATTTTTTGCCCTTTCGCCCCGGTCTCGTCGGCGGTCATTGCATCGGCGTCGACCCCTATTATCTGACCCATAAGGCGGAGGCCATCGGCTACCATCCGGAGATGATTTTGGCCGGTCGGCGCATCAACGACCATATGGGGCAATATGTCGCCCGGGAGGTCACGAAATTGATGACCCAGCGTCGCCTCCACGTGGTGGACTCCGATATCTTGGTGATGGGTCTGGCGTTTAAGGCCAATTGCCCGGATCTTCGAAATACGAAGGTCATCGACGTGATTCGCGAGCTGGAGACCTATCACGCCCGGGTCCACGTCTACGATCCCTGGGTCGATCCGGAGCGGGCCAACCACGAATACGGCATCGACACCATCGAGGCGCCGATGAAGGGCGGATATGACGCGGTGATCCTCGCCGTCGGTCACGACGAATTTCGCGAGATGGGTGCCGAAAAAATCCGTGAGTTGGGGGTCAAAAATGCAATCTTATACGATATCAAATCTGTGCTTCCATTGGACGTGGTAGACGCCAGGCTTTAATAGCTTATCCGAAGCGTTTTTAAACGCCCCACAACACCGTTGTCACCACGGAACCGACGAATCGTCTGATAATGAGGGAATATCCATGAAGATCTTGGTCACCGGAGCTGCCGGCTTTATCGGCTTTCACTTAAGTCGCCGTCTGCTTAAAAGAGGCGATGAGGTGGTCGGTCTCGACAATGTCAACGACTACTACGATCCAGACTTAAAAGAGGCTCGGCTGGCCATGCTCGGCGAGCACGACGAATTTGCGTTTGAGCGCCTCGATCTGGCCGATAAAGAGGGTGTGGAGGCCTGTTTTGAGCGCCATGATTTCGATCGCGTCGTTCATCTGGCCGCGCAGGCCGGCGTGCGCTATTCACTGACCAATCCCCACGCCTATATCGACTCCAATCTGGTGGGATTTACCAATATTTTGGAGGGTTGCCGCCATCAGGAGGTCGATCACCTGGTATATGCCTCGTCGAGCTCGGTGTACGGCGCCAATACGTCGATGCCCTTTTCCATCCACGATAACGTCGACCACCCGGTCAGCCTGTATGCGGCGACCAAAAAGTCCAACGAATTGATGGCCCACACCTACAGCCATCTCTATGGTTTGCCGACCACGGGGCTTCGCTTTTTTACGGTCTACGGCCCCTGGGGCCGACCGGATATGGCGCTATTTTTATTTACCGACGCCATCCTGAACGATCGGCCCATCGACGTATTCAATCACGGCGATATGCGTCGCGACTTCACCTATATCGACGATATCGTAGAGGGCGTGGTCCGAGTCACCGACAATATCGCCACGCCCAACCCGGAGTGGTCCGGCGACGATCCCGATCCGGGGACCAGTTACGCGCCCTATCGCATCTATAATATCGGCAATAATAACCCGGTGGAGCTGATGGATATGATCGGTTCACTGGAGGATTGTCTGGGCAAAAAAGCCGAGAAAAATTTCATGGATATGCAGCCCGGTGACGTCAAAGAGACCTACGCCGACGTCCAGGATCTGATCGACGATGTCGACTTCCAGCCGGCCACACCGCTGCCGACGGGCATCGCCTCTTTCGTGGCCTGGTATCGCGAGTATTACGGACGCTGAAATTCAGAAAGCGCTCCGCCCCCCGGGGTCCGCGGCCAGCCTGGCCGTCAGCCCGCCCC
>SKQC01000351.1 GCA_007119175.1 Myxococcales bacterium
ACACCATTTCCATCGGCCCTGCATCCCCCTCGATTCGAGGCCCTCGAGAGTCCATGGTGGTGCGCCCCACTTACGTAGCGGCGAAAATGCCCGTCGAAATTCGAGGCATCGACGAGGTTCGCCTGCTTCGGTGGCTGGCGACCTGCCTGGCTCATCGGTCGCTCAGACGACGATGAAGACGACGGCGTACTCCCCGATGAATTCGCCGACGACGTCACCGGAGAGACCGACACGGACGGTCGTGAAGACGTGGAGATGAACCTGGATAAATCCCCTGACGGGATGCCTCGACGGCTATCAGCCACCGTGACCGTCGCCGACATCGATCGGCAGGCATGGGAGACCGATGAGTCCGTCCTCGTCCACCCCGGTGACCACTATGTGGGTCTACGCAGTGAGGACAATTTCATCGGACGCGGTGACTCCTGGGAAGTGGAGGCCATCGCTGTCGACATCGACGGCGAAGTCGTCGAGGGCGCCGACATCGAAATCGAAGTGACCGCCCCCGGCACCGACGAGATCCTGGAGAGTTGCGAACGTCAGTCGGAGGCTCGGCCCGTCACCTGCACCTTCTCCGATCTGCGTAGCGGCCGTCACCAGGTACGCGCCACGACGACCGACGACGAAGGACGGCTCGCCGCCACTCAGCGATCTTTCTGGGTCTCCCGCGGTGACACAAGCGATATCGAGACTGCCGAGGAGGATGGCCTCGTATTGATTCCCCGAAATGATGAGCTGGAGGTCGGTGATATTGCCGAGGTCTTCGTGCAGTCGCCGTATTACCCGCTGCGAGCAGCGGTCGATATTCGACGGGATGGAATCTACGAGCGCCAGTTCATAACCTTCACCGAAGACGATCCCATATTCCGCTTTGAAGTAGCGCCCGAGATGATCCCCAACCTCTCCATTGAGATCCTCGGCATTGCCGCTGGCGACGCCCATCACCCCTATCGCTTTGCCGGTGGTGGAGTTTCTTTAAATGTCGATCGCGCTCACAAGGCGTTGCAGGTCGAGTTGGAGACGCCAGAAGATGAGATCGCCGCCGGTGCGCAGGCGAGTTTT
Source organism: Myxococcales bacterium (assembly GCA_007119175.1). Taxonomy (GTDB): domain Bacteria; phylum Myxococcota_A; class Bradymonadia; order Bradymonadales; family Bradymonadaceae; genus SLJM01. The sequence goes on from SKQC01000351.1 coordinate 1,063, forward strand.
TCTGCACGGATAAGCGATGGAGACGTTTCGGTGGAGGGCGCCCGAGTGCTCCTGTTTGGCGTCGACGAGTCGGTCCTCGCCATGGGCGACTACCAGTTGGAAGATCCGCTGTCGGTCTTCTTTCCGGAACGAGCCCCGAATGTCGACGACCTGCGAAGCCGCTCCTGGCTCTTGATGTTCGGCGACGATGCCGCCCTCGATGACTCTGTTGACTCTGAAGAAGGAGTCGAGCACCGAACCGAGGAAATCAAGGACGCCAACAAGGACGCCACCATCCTGGGTACCCTGGCCGCCGACGACGACGATCACGACAGTGCCCTGGTGCAGGTGAAAAGGCAGGCGCGGGCGACAGAGCAAGTTGTGGAAGTAAGAGGAGAAGCAGAATTTACGGAATACTCCGAAACCCGGCGGGATGAGGCCATCGAGGTGCGAGAGAACCTCGATGCCCTCGCCTTCTGGCGAGGCGATCTGGTCACGGATGAAGATGGCCGCGTCCACATCGACGAGGCGATGCCCATCGAGGCATCGGCCCATCACACAGCGAGCACCGCCGAGTTTCAGGACAGCTACGATCGGGGCAGACACCAGATCTTGTATAGCCCTCGGCGCACCGACGCGGTGATCCTGGACGGCCTATTGCAAACCGGTTCGGACCATCCCCTGGTCGATCCGGTGGCGCAGGGACTTCTGGACAGCCGCCACAATGGACATTGGTCGACCACCAAGGAAAACGCCTTCGCTCTGCGTGCGCTTCGCCGTTTTATCGATACCCACGAGGCAGTCGCTCCCGACTTCACCGCCCGAGCCTGGCTGGGAGATTCGCAGGTCTTCGAGAATAGCTTCGGAGACGACGAGGTCATTCGACAAAACGCGGTCATCCCCATGAGTCAACTACCCGAGGGCGATAAGGTGAGTCCGGTCGCATTCGAGCGCAGCGGCGAGGGGCGGATGTACTACCGGATGGGGCTGCGCTACGCCCCGGACTCCGTGGATCTACACCCGGTGGACCGAGGACTCTCCGTTGAGCGCAACTACCGGGCCGTCGACGATCCCGACGATGTGGTGCGCACCGAAGAGGGCTGGCAACTTCGGCCCGGTGCCGAGGTGCGCGTCGAGCTCTCCGTCACCGTCCCGGCCACGCGCTCGCACGTCGCCCTGGTGGACCGGCTTCCCGCTGGTTTAGAGCCGCTCAACCCGGCCCTGTCGATGAGCGGCGGAGAGGTAGCGTCGTCTCCGGGCCCCACAACGCGCATTAGTTGCTATAGCTGGTGGCACCGACCCTGGTATGAGCACCACGAATTGCGCGACGACGGCGTCGAGGTCTACGCACAACGCCTCCCCGAGGGCCTCCATACCTACAGCTACACCGCCCGGGCCACCACGCTCGGCAAATTCGTCGCTATGCCGGCCCGCGCCGAAGAGATGTACGCCCCCGAGACCCACGGCCGCACCCACACGGAGTTGGTTGCGATTTCCCCCCACCGATGACCTACAAAAAACGACCGGCCGCCTCTCAGCGCACGAAGAGATTAACCCGCATCGCCTCCACTCAGCACTCGATTATTTGTCGCCGATCAACTACCAACAAAGTAGCCAAATCAACCCTGCTAACCCCCGGCTCCCTTCGCTTCGCTCCGGTCGGTCGGGGGCTACGTTCTAGCTCCCGAGGGTATGGGGTATTCGTTATTTGTGCGACGAGGATCGGGTGTCTTCGAACCCTCGATACCGCCCACGCAATCCTCGTTGGTCCGGCGGCTAGAATGGTGCCCCCGCCGACCAAAGGGAGCCGGGGGTTCGGAGATACCAGACGCTCGACAATCTCTTATCCATAAGGCCTGGTCATGAAATCTATCGCCATAATATGCGTCGGTGACGAGCTCCTCGACGGGCGGGTCCGTGACGAAAATGCCCACCATTTGCTGCAGGTTTCGCGTCGAAACCAGCTAAGGATCGCCGAAATTCGTATCGTCGGCGACGAGCGTCAAAAAATCGCCGACGCGCTGGGCGATCTGGGCGACGGGGTCGACCTGGTGGTCGTCAGCGGCGGGTTGGGACCGACCGGCGACGACGTCACCCGGGATGCGGCCGCCGACTTCTGCGATTGCCCTCTCGTCGAGGATGCGGATCTGGTCGAGAAATTGCGAACCCGCTTCAAAGAGCGGGGCTATCGATTTACCGAAAATAACCGGCAGCAATGTCGCTTTCCCGAAAAAGCAGAAATTTTGCCCACCGAGGTCGGCACGGCGGCCGGGTTTCGGCTTGAGCACCAGGGGAC
>SKQC01000346.1 GCA_007119175.1 Myxococcales bacterium
CGGGCTGGCAGCGCGAAAGGCGGCCAGGCTGGCCGCGGGCCCCGGGGATTGAAAGGTCGTATCAGCAGGGCCGGCGTCGACGTATCATTCTTCGTCGACGTCGGCCTCTTTTGCTTTCTCTTCTTCTTTCTCTGGCCATTCCAAAAAGCGCGCCGCGCCTTCCGGGCTGGAGAAGACCTGAAATGCCGTCGTCTCCTCAGGGCCGTTGATATAGCTGTGCTCCGCATTCTGGGGAATGGCGACGATGGTGCCCGGGCCCAATTCGAATTCTTCGTCCTCGATAGTCAGCAGGCCACCGCCCTCTTTGATAAAGAGATATTCCTCGGCATCGTGGCGATGGGCCGGGACCTCCGCTTCTGGCTGCAATGTGATCTGACCGACATAGGCATTATTGCCCTCGGCAAGCCAGACCACCGAGGTAGAACCGTCGGGGGCGACGCGATGGGACGCCTCGTCGAAGGTGTCGACGATAGGGTCGATCGGCTCCGGAGGCTCTACTTCCGCGGTGGCAGTGGCCTCAGCGGTGGCCTCTTCTGCAGGTGCCTCAGGGGCTGCGTCGTCCGGGCAGGGGGGAGCGCTCGAGCAGGCAGTAAAAAAGAGGGCGGCTGCGGTGATTATAAGGGCGGCTGCGACGCTCTGTGTGGCGTTCATTTAAGCACCTCCAATAGACTCAACGGGGGAGTGTCGGTCAGTCGATAAAATCGCGGGCGTGACGGCGGCGATGGCCGGTCGGTGAGCCACCGCTGTGCTCGCTTTCGCATTGTACGCAGCGCTGAGCCCAGGGAAGCAGTTTTAGCCGACCCAGGGGAATCCACTCGTCGCAGTCGACGCAGCGTCCGTATTCGTCGGGTTCTTCTTTGAGGCGGCGAAGGGCGGCGTCGATGCCCGCCAATTCCTGGCTTCGCACCTTATTGCGCCGGGAGATGATGGCCTGCTGCATCTCATTGAGTGGCTGTTCGTCTTCGTCGGCCTGCTCGGAAGGGTCGACGCGATTCGGATCGGCTCTTAAGTCGCCTTCGCGAATGAGTTCGCTGCGTCGCTCAACGAGATGAGTGCGAAGTTCTTCTCGGGTTGATTTGTCCATCGTCGCGTAGTCCTTGGTCGCGTAGTCTTCACGGCACCAGATTGCGCTCCCGTTTCCAGCGCACCATATCACAATATAACTCGCCAATTTGCTCGGGCCTACTGTCGGCCAGATTTCGCGCCTCGCCGGGATCTTCAATAAGATCGTAGAGTTCGAGGACGTTGATTCGGCGATTGACGATGAATTTAAAGCGCTCGTCGACGAAGCCCACTCGCTGGCGGCCCAGAGTATGCAGAAAAATACGCCGCTCCGGCGGCAGTGGGCGAAGCCAGGAGTGGCCCTCGAGCTTGTCGACCGGGTCCAGGCCGAAGAGGTCGAGGATCGTCGGAGCAACGTCGGCGCTCGAGACCGGGGCGTCGATCACCTTCTTCTGGTTCTGTCCGGGCAGGTTCATCATCGCCACCAGGCGCAGCGATTCATCGTATAGGCGCATGGCGTGGAAGCGGTAGCCGTGATCCCAGAACTCCTCGCCGTGATCGGAGATGATGATGACAGCGTGGTCATCGCCGAAAATAGAAGCCAATTCGTCGAGCAGCTCGCCGACGGCGCGATCCGTATAGGCCACCTCGCCATCATATCTGGACTCTTCGGAGCGGCCGAAGTCGAATTTATCGTCTCGTGGATAATAGGGCTCGTGGGGATCAAAATAATGGGCGACCAACAGGCCCCGATCGCGGTCGGCGAGCTCGGAGGCGGTGCCGATGGCTGCCCGGGTCGACAGGGGCGAGGTATGCGGTGTGTCGGCCATTACGGCGTCGAGCGCCTCGTCGGCGACAAATGCCGAGGTATCGACCAGGTCTTCCATGACGGCGTGAGCGGGGACGGCGCCGGTGACGATGCCGTGCTCGTCGAGCAGGTCCACGATGGTATGCTCCTGCACGGAGTCCCACCTCGGCAGATCGCCCATGCCCGTGGCGAGGCCGGTGAGCATGGAGCCCACGGTGGTCACCGTCGACGGCGTGGTTCCGTAGGCGCGTTTAAAGACCACCGATTGATCGGCGAATCGATCCAGGTTTTCCGTCAGCGCCACCCCGTCGCGGGTGTGGCCGATGCGATCGGCACGGAGGGTGTCGATGACGATGAGGACCACATGGTCGGCGCCTGGAATACTGCTGTCGTCGACCTCGATCTGGGCTCTTAGCCGCGGCGGATCGACGGGATCGTCACAGCCCTTTGCGGGCGGCATCTGTCGCTCGCCGCCGACGCGGAAGAAGCGATTTAATTCGAGGACGCGATAGGTGATCGCCGTGCGCTCCGAGAGGATAAGCCGTGATTGATGTCCCGCCGTGGCGCCGATGCCCAGGGGTACCACCACAGGGGCGGCGAGGGCGACCAGGGCGATCCAGCGCGGTCCCAGGCGAAGAGGCAGCGTTGAGAAACGAAGATATAATGCAATCGTCGCGAAGGCGATCGTGGCTACAACGGCGGCGGCGTGGATATCAGCCATAGCTATCGAGCGCGAGTGCTCGTAGATAATGCGCCCCGACACGTAGACCATGCCCAGCGCCTCGACAAACCACAGCGGGCCGCGTAGGTGGCGGCCGATTTCAGTTCGGATCACCCATAAAAGACAGGCAAAGAGTACCGCCATCGCCGGCACTGCGCTCATCAGTGTCAGGGTCGGAGCCGGTCGGAGAAATTCGAAAAATAGCAGCAACAAACCGGCGCCGACGCCGCTCAAGAGGGCGGCTTCGATATCACGCCAGCTAAGCTTGAAGGGCAGAGTCCGTGGAGAAAGCCAGGCGCTTATAAGTCCTGCTGCGGCGCCAATCCAGATTCCGAATGCGCCCACGACCAGCATTGAGAGGGCGACAAGGCCCGCTGGTTGCATTGTCTCTAAGGCAAGCTCTGTGGTGCGACTAAGAGACCAGGCCATGTCGACAAGGCCCAGTACTGCGCCGACGACAGCGCCGAGCATAAGCCCGCGCTGCACGGCATCTGAGATGTCTTGTCTTGGTGGGAGACCGTCAACACTCACGGAGAAAGCTCCGGGGGGATTCGGATTGGCTCAATTCAGCCACAAGAGCCTACGACCACATCCGGGAAGACGGCAAGGGAGTGGCGAGGCGACCGACGTCGGTCGCCTCGCCACGAGGGACCGGCGGTCAGCCACAGGCGTCTTGATAACAATCAAAGCCGGCGCCCCAGTCGGCGTCTTCGTAGCTGCCGGTGCCGCTGGGGTCACAGATGCCGCCGGGATGGGTTTCGGGGACCTCGGCAGTTCCCGGAGGGACATGGCAGCAATTATCTTTATTGGGTTCGCTGCAAAATGACGGGGTCGGCTCAGGTTCCGGATCATCACCTCCGGCACCGGTCGGCGGCGGAGCACCCTCGACACAGATATCATAAAAGCAGTTCCAGCCGTCGACCCACTGTTGGTCGGTCTCGCAGGTCATGCCGAGTTCGGGGACGTCACAGCAATTATCATAGGCTGGATTGCTGCAATACGACGGAGTGTCGTCCTGGCTGCTGTCGTCTGAGCTACCGGAGTCGCCACCAGAGCCGGAGTCGTCACTGCCGGAGTCGGTCTGTGGCGGCGGAGCACCCTCGACACAGATATCATAAAAGCAGTTCCAGCCGTCGACCCACTGCTGGTCGGTCTCGCAGGTCATGCCGAGTTCGGGGACGTCACAGCAATTGTCGAGCCCCGGATCGTTGCAGTAGGCCGGCGCTCCATCGGGCTGCTGATCACCACCGCTGGAGCCATCAGTCGAGCCGGGAATCTGACCGGGGTATTCGCGGGTTGCGATGTCTCGAAATGCCTCGCGGAGAATGCCGTCGAAGCCGGCCAGATTCTCGGTCGGGAAGCTGGCCTGATTCCAGGTATACCAAACGGCGCCCAGGACGGGATGTCCGCCGCTCTCATTCCAGTTGTGAATCCCCTCGAATGCCTGCCGAATAAACGACGCCGTGACGTGAGCCTCGGGAATATCGCCCAGATGGGTGTGACGGCTGAATTCGGAGATGATCACCGGCGCCTGTTCAAAGCCGTAGTCGTCGAGCATCGCCAGTTGTTCGCGGTAACCCATGCGAGCGTGATTGCCGTCCTCGAACATCTGAAGGGCGTCGTCGAGCTCCTCGTAGCCGCCGTAGGCATGAAGGGTAAAGCCATCGGTGCGCTCCGGGCTCATATATTCGAGCATCTGGTGAAGATAGTCCTCCCCGGAGGTGGTACAGGTCGGGATTTGTCCGGGATCGTTATGGTTATGACAGCCCTTCGACGGCGATACGGCGGCGGCCAGGACCAGATCTTCTTCGTGTCCCTCGATAGAGTGGATGCGCTCGCGGGCGGCCTCGTAGACCTCGACGTACCAGGCGGGATCGATTGGCCCCTGGCCCATCTCGTAGAACATCTGGGCCTCCACGTCGGGCAGGTTCATCTCGTTTCCGATGACCCAGACATTGACCGCATCGTCGGCGCGCCGGGCGAGTTCTTCGATATAGTCGAGATAGCAACCCAGGTGAGTGCCGTCGGGTGCCGAGCGTGCCGGGGAGGTCGATCCCTGGCGGACGGGGCAGGTCGAGGTCGTTCCCTGTGGGGGAATCGTGGTTCCGCGCACGTAGTCGACGCGGGCCAGGTTGTGAAATCCCGCGTCGTGAGCGCGGGTGAATTCGCCAACCATGCCTGAGCCGCCCTGGGCATGTCCGAGCCAGTCGTAATCGGTGGAATAAACGGCCGTGGCCATCCAACCACCGCGGTGGGCGAAGACATCGTTCATCTCGTGGATCCCGGCCGCACTCTGGATGTCCGGGCTGTGGAGTCCGATGAGCCGCGCCGGGCGATTGGCGATCTCCTGTTGAGTGCCGACGTGACGATCGTCATCGAGACCTGCTTCGTAGTTGACGTCCAGGTTTCCGTCGCATCCCACCGATGCCAGGGCAATAATGCCACAGCAGATCAGTGATAGGGCTCCGTAGTTAAGGGGTTGAGTTGATCGGGGCGATTTTTCATTCCGTGTTCTGTGGGACTGCATCCTTGCCTCCGTTTTGCGCTTGTGAACCGCTCGCCATCGAGTGTGCTGAAAGGGGAGCCGGCGGCGACCGGTGATTGAGGTGGTCACCGCCGGCTTCAAAAGAGGTGCGGGTTACTCGTTTCGCGCCCCGTGCCAGTCGGCGTTACCGAAGGTGTAGACCGAACCGTCGTCGCCGACCGTCCAATAGCCCTCGCCGTTGGCCATTTTGTCGAAACCGACCAGAGAGACGAAATCCAGGGGGCGCTCATCGGCGGAGAGCTCAGGGATTGAGCCCTGAAACGGAGCGTCACCGTAGGTGAAGATGCCGCCGTCGGTGGCCATCAGATAATAGCCGCTGTTGTCGGCGCGGGGGGTGATGTCGACGACCGGTTCGGCGAGATCGTCGTCGCCGGCAGAGCCGTGGAATTCGGCGTTTCCGAAAGTGAACACGCCGCCGTCATTGGTGGCAATCCAGTAGCCGCCCTCATCGGAGGTCAGCGCCATTGCCTGGGCGGGCTCATAGCTGGCGAGCTCCAATTCGGGGATCGAGCCGTGGAATTCGGCGTCGCCGAAGGTAAAGACGCCGCCGTCGGAGGCCAAAATCCAGTAGCCGTCACCGCTTGAAGTGGGAACAAGATCCATGAACGGACCCTCGGGCATCGGATCGAATGCCTGCATCGAGCCATGGAATTCGGCGTCGCCGAAGGTAAAGACGGCGCCGTCGCGAGCCAGAAGCCAGTAGCCCTCGTCGGTGGCAGTGGGGACGATGCGTACGAAGGGCGAGATATAGGTGTGTCCGTCGTAGGTGACCTCCGGGATGGAGCCGTGGAATTCGGCATTTCCGTAGGTAAAGACGCCGCCGTCACCGCCCAATAACCAGTAGCCGTTGCCATCGGAGGTAGCCGCAAAATCGGTGGTCGATTCGTGTTCCAGATCGCCGAATACCGGCTCTGAGGGCGGCTCGGGTTCGGGTTCCGGCTCAGGCTCCGGCTCCGGTTCCGGGGCAGGGCTGCCGGAACCAGCGCGCTGGAGAATCTCGTTCATGCGGCTAAGGACATTGACTCCCGGGCAGGTCGATCCCTGTCCCGGCCACTCGCCGTGCCCTTTAACGGCGTTGCGGTTGAGCGGGATATTAAAGGTCTGGTGAACCCATCGCACGATGGACGCCACCGAATTGATCTGGACCTGCGGCGGGATGTGGGCCTGGTAGTTGCCGATAAGCGCAATGCCGATATTGTTGTCGTTATGACCGCCGACGTGAGTTCCCCAGTGCAGCGTCGAGGTTCGTCCCTGGTAGACCACACCGCTCTGACTGACCACGAAGTGATATCCGATATCGCACCAGTTCAGGTTGTCGATATGATATGCCTGCATCGACTGCATTCGAATCGCCGGGTCCGCGCCATCGTTGGACGGGATCGCCGTGTGATGAATGCTCATGCGGCTCGGATTATGAGAAAATCCACAGACCTTGTTGGGTTCGCGCGATCCCCATTCGGCGCGGCTGACTACCGTCGATGGCGGCGATACGGCTTGCTGAATCGTGCCCACCTGCGAGTCGCTTGACTCCGTGACCAGCGGAAGATCGCGGGTCACGACGTCCAGATCGGCTTGTTGTTCATCGAAAAACTCCAGGCTTACGTGTTCGAGCTCGTCGCCGCCTCGCAACTCCAGCGACGCCGCGTCGGCGTCGACCACAATCCGACCGACATGCACGTCCTCTTTACTCCAGGTGATCTCGACGTGTTCCCAATCCGTCCGGTTTCCGGCTCCGTCATCCACCCGAAACTCAAGGGTGTCCTCGGAGACTGGTCCGTCGATCATCAGTCCCACCTGCTCAAAGCTAGTCGTGTCGGCCGGCTCGAAGACGGCAGTCCCGTCGGCGAAAGCGTCGGCGACGTCCTCCGCATCTTCGAGGATGATCATCTCCCAGTGGTCATGGGTATGAGAGTGATGATCTTCTTCTTCCGCCTGGTCCGAGTTCTCGATTTCCGACGCCGTACAGCCGATCGCAAAGACAAATGCGACGAGCAGCAACGATGAGATATTTCGTATATTTACCATGGCAGTCTCCTCTGGGAGCAAAAAGTGCGAGTTACGCTCACATCAAAGTTGCAACGGATATGCCACGGAGATGTAACGGTTTATGATCTCCAGTGATTACAGGGGGTTATGGGGCATAATTGGCAATGTAGGCTTTTGTGGGTAGATGTAGGAGAATGTAGGACACTGTAGGTAAATGGGGGATAATGTACCCCGGTGTAATCCGTTGTGTGCCAATTAGTCACACCACAGTGGGGCCGGATTATTTTTTGGAGTCTGGTTTTGGAGAGGGGGTAGGCGGCGGAGCCTATGGTGGAGATTTTCGCCGTGGAGCTATTGCCACTCCACCGTGACCGGGGTGGAGCTTTCGTCGGTGCTTTCAACGCCCAATTGTCCCTCTCGATTCTCGCCCCAGCACTGCACGTCGCCGTTTTCGAGGACGGCACAACTGTGGTCATTGCCGGCGGAGACGGCGACCGCCGTCGAGATTCCCGTCACGGATACCGGCGAGGAGCGCCTTGTCGTCGATCCGTCGCCGAGTTCGCCACTTTCGTTCTGGCCCCAGCACTCGACGCTACCGTCGTCGACGAGGGCGCAAACGTGATCTCGGACAGCGGAGAGCGCCTCATAGCCCGACCCGTCGACGGAGACCGGTGTAGAGCGGTTGATAGTTGAACCGTCGCCGAGGTTTCCCTCCTCGTTTTTGCCCCAGCAACGGGCATCGCCGCTATCTAGAAGGGCGCAACTAAAGTCGAAGCTTACGGCGACTTCCGACGCCGTGGAGATCCCGTCGGCATATACGGGGCTCGGATTATTTTCTTCTTCTCCATCGCCGAGTTCTCCCCAGCTTCCATGGCCCCAGCATCGGACTTGGCCGTCCTCCATTGCGATACAGGTATGCCCGGACATCGTCGAGATGGAGGCGATCGATGACAGTCCGAGGACGTTGACCGGTGTTGGTTCGTTGAGTCCACCGCTGCCGGTGCCGATCTGACCTGCGGTATTACTGCCCCAGCATTTGGCCTGGCTATCGTCGAGCAGTGCGCACGTCACGTTCATGCCGGAGCTGATAGTTACGGCATTTGAGAGGTCTACGACGCTCACCGGAGTGGTGCGGGTCTCTGAGGTTCCGTCGCCCAGCGAAGAGCTCATATTGGCGCCCCAGCATTTGGCTTCGCCGTCGCTTTTGACGACGCAGACCCGTTGCGAACGACCGGAGATATAGACCCCGTCGGTGATGTCGTCGACGAAGACCGGCGACAATGAGTCTTCCTCAGAGCCGTCGCCGAGTTGCCCAGAATTATTGGCTCCCCAGCACATCACGCGGCCGCTGTCGAGCAGTACACAGGTCTGATTTAAGCCGGCGGCCACGTCGATTGGCTGAGCACAACTGCCCTGGGAGCATTCGATATCGCATGGGTTATTGCACTGAGAGCAGTGTTCGTCGTCCGTCATGGGATCGACGCACTCGCCGGAGCACTCCATTAGTCCCTCGGCGCACTCACAGCTGGCGGCCTCACAGACCTGGTCCTCATCACAGGCCTGATTGCAGCCGCTGCAATGGTCATCGTCGCTCTCCAGGTCGACACAACCTCCGTTGCACTCCGAGAGGTCACCGGTGCACTCCACAGAGCAATTTCCGGTGGCGCAGACCTCGTTTGCTTCGCACTCATTATTGCATTCGCCGCAATGGGACGGGTCGGAGTCGGTATCGGTACAATTTCCGGCACACTCTATGGAGGGGGGAGTGCATTCACCGGCGTCGTCCTCAGCGTCGCTTTGAGGTTCGAAGCTGGCGTCTGCGTCGCCGGTCGGCGTGGCATCGGGATCGGTTGAGGCGTCGCCGGGAAATGCACTGAGATCGCCGCTGCACCGGGCCCCGCTGAAAAAGACTCCGCCGCCGTCCATACAGACTCGGTCGCCAGTGCAGTCGGCGTCGGTCTGGCATTCGTCGCCGACGCAGCTCGCCAGAAAAATCGCGCCAATTGGTGCAAGAATGCAGATCAGGAGAGTTGATTTCATCATGGTCGTTGAGTGCGAATTCGTGGAGAATTCTCCGGTCAATTGCCGCGAAATAAGTATAGCGAGCCCTGGTTGAGAAACCCCGCCCCCACATGAGTCATCGATGGTGGATTGGTGGAGGACTGAAACGGAGAAAACGACGACAGCAAGATGGGGTCATAAAAATGGGACTCTTCTCCCGCATCCTGACAGGCGCTCTGATCGAGGATGTGGGCCTGGTTGGAGGTGAGAAAGGCGTTGTATTCCTCCGAGGAAGAAGCGGCTTCGTCGCACATCTCGGAGGGGTCGCCGGTCACCCAGCCGGTGGCGTTGTCCACTTCCACCCAACTGACGCGAATGTCGCTGTGGTCGGGGGCGTGCTGGTTTCCGTGGTCTGAAGTCCAGTCGAAGTTGGGGTCCTCGTGTTTGGAGGTAAAGGAACTCGATGACGGAGAGTAATCCTTGACCCAGATCATCATGGTCGACGACGAGGTATTTCGAGCCATCATGATGATCTCCTCCGCCCCACCGGCGGTATCAGCGGCCACGCTGTAGGCGGCGACGATCTCGTCGTATGACGACAGATTGCCGTCGAATTGACTGAGGGTCCAGTCGTTATCCCATTGCAATTCGGTCCCCGATAGATCGGCTCGGTAGAAGCGATTGTCGGTAAAGATATAGGCCCGGTCGTGGTGCTCGATATCGAAGGCCGCTTTGACGTCGCCGCTCGGCGGGTTTTGCAGGCCCGAGGAGTCGTAGCGATAGCCCGACCATTGCGAGGACCCGCTGCTCAACACCCAGTAATCGCAGTAGTTGATCTCACCATCATCGCATTTGTGGACGCAGTCGGTACCGCCGGCTGTGGTGTTGTAGTTGCTGAAGCAATTGCAGTGGGCGCTTCCCCCATCGTCGATGCAATTGCCGTTATTCGAACAGGTGATGCCGTCGCAGGGATCGTCTTCCTCGACGCAACTCAGCCCGGAGCCCGGCTCGTATCCGGTGTTGCAATCGCAATACGGCTCCCCCCCGTCGAGTTCGCAGGAGCCGTTATTGGAGCAATCTTCGCCGTCGCAGGGATCGGAGCTGGTATCGGTGTCCGGCGTAAAAACCACGTCGGCGTCGTCAGGCCCGGCATCATCGGTGTCCGGCGCGTCTGTATCGCCATCGACGTCGGCGTCAGGCAGAGAGGTATCTTCAGCGCCAGTGTCTTCAATTCCGGTATCGTCGGGGATATCGGCGTCGGGATCGCTGGCATTGATGGCACCCAATTCGCCTCCCCCGCAGCTCGATCCGCTAAAAAACACGCCACCACCATCGAGGCAGATCTGATCGCCTGGACAATCGGCGTTGGTCTCGCATTCACTGGAGCCACAGGCGGAGACGACAAGCCCGACGAGCATCGCGCAGGCGAAGCTGGACAGTTGAATCAACAATCGCTGTATTGTCTTTTGCATTCGACAGCCTGCGATATGAGGATCGTGTCACGGCGCAAATTGCTCAGGTTGATTTGAGGGTAGACGAAGCAAGGAGGGGGCGAAAGGGGAGGGCGCCGCTACCTTTCGAAGGGTGTCCGGACGCTGTACGATATGCCATACTGCGAGTCTCGATTGAATGAAGAATAAAAAACGCAGGCTTTAATGCCTGGTTGAAACGCGCTCACTGTTTTTTCGGTGCAGGTATGTTTCCGATGTCTTCTCGTCTGCTGATCTGTTGCTGTTATGACCTCGTCTGACTCATACGAGTTGTCGTCCAGGGAGTCGCGCTTTCCGGGCGTCGGCGATATATTGGAGGGACGCTACGAACTGGTCGGAATGCTCGGCGAGGGCGGAATGGGGATTGTCGTCGAGGCCCGACACCTGCGCCTGGAGCGCAAGGTGGCGATTAAATTGATGCACCCCCACCTGACGTTGAATTCAAAATTTGTCCGTCGATTTCAGCGCGAAGTACTGATCGCCAAGGACCTGGCTCACACCAATACGGTGCGCATCTACGACTTTGGAGTCACCGAATCGGACGTGATGTATCTGGTCATGGAGTACTTGAGCGGGCGGGAGCTCAATCTGGAGATCGAACAGGGGCCCATGGCCATCGGGCGGGTCCTAAAGCTCGGTACCCAATTGCTCGATGGACTCGGCGAGGCCCACGCGCTGAACGTGGTTCACCGCGATCTGAAACCGGGTAATATCTTCATCAGCCACGACCTGCGCGGTCGCGAAGTGGTCAAGATCCTGGATTTCGGTATCGCCAAATCGCTGGCTCCCACCGGCGATCCGATCACACGAACCGGTGAGATGGTGGGCACGGCGCGTTATATGGCGCCCGAGGTGTATCTGGATGGCGATACCTCGAAATCGGCCGATATCTACGCCTGTGGTCTGGTGATGCTGGAGATGCTCTTCGGCCGACCTGTCTTCGATGCGACGTCGGTGGGGGAGTTGTTGACCCGTCATATTCGCATGCCCGTTATCCTGCCGCCGGCGTTGTCACGCCATCCGCTGGCCCCCATTTTGCGCCGGGCCGTCGAAAAGAATCCGGCCCTGCGATATCCCGATGCCGAGGCGATGTTCCGAGACCTCGACGAGATCGAAAAGACGGGTCTCGAGGAGATGATCATCCCCGCCGACGAAGTGGAAATGGCGGGGGAGCGTATGGTGAGCAAGTTTCGCGACCATGTCGGTGGTTTTGGAAAGTCTTCCAGGAAGTCGAAGTCTTCCAAAAAGTCGAAGACCTACAACGTCGCCTTTCCGGAGGAGAAAAAGACGGTGCAGGTTCGCGATGACCTAAAGGCGGGCAATACGCAGATCACGGTCCTCGACGAGGTCATCGATGAAGATAAGATCGATGACGACTCGATGGTGGTCACGTCTGACTCGGGAGGTGGGGAGGACTCCACGGCGGTGGAGACGCCACGGGGCCAGGAGGACGGGGATTCCACGGCGGTGGAGACGCCACGGGGGCAAGAGGACGGGGATTCCACGGCGGTGGAGACGCCACGAGGGCAAGAGGACGGGGATTCGACGGCGGTGGAGACGCCACGAGGGCAAGA
>SKQC01000355.1 GCA_007119175.1 Myxococcales bacterium
CGTCGACGCCGGGGCTCCTTCGGCAGAATCTACTACTCTAAAAACAAAAATCCCGACTCCAAACGCGCTTGATAGCCGGTGTGAAGCCACCCGTGCTCGTCGACCTGGCGAGTCCCTTCTCCGCTCCAATAATCATCGAAGAGCGTGTCGCCGCGGACGCATAATTCACCGACGTCGCCACTGCCGGCGCCGTCGATCTTTGTGGCCACCCCCTCGATGGGACGGCCTGCCGAGTCCGGCCGCCGCGCCTCGGGATGTTCGACGTGGGTAAGTCCCGACTCGGCGACGCCGAAGTGACCGAGCAGGGCAATTCCGGCGCCGTCGAGGATGGGGTGGAGTCCCAGCGGGCAGCGGCCGCCGAAGACGTGAATCACCTCCAGATCGCCGCCAAACTCGCTTTTGATCGGATCGTATAAGAGGCGCCGGGCGGCTCGCTCGCCGATGGTTCCCAGTGCACGGCTCAGCGTGGAGGTGTCCGTGTCGTCGGTGCCGGCGAGTCGCTTCAATAAATCCGGAGCCTCATCGAGTTTTTGTTGCCATCGCTCACCCAATTCCTCCAGATAGGCCGGACCACAGACCAGGTGGGTAGGCCGGAGGGTTTCAAACTCCTCGGAGAGTTCTCGAAGTGTGGGCGCCAGAGCTACGGCGTGGCCGGCATACAGCGCCGACATGGTGATTAAAAAGCTGGAAAACCAGCCAAAGGATAGCGCCGAACTCACGATGGTGTCCTCCGCATCCCCCAATCCCATCTGTCGGGCGATTCCCTCGAGTTGGTGGTCGATTTTTTCGCCGGAGAAAAACGCCCCCTGGGCGTCTTCGGCGGGGTCGGGATCGAAAAAGATCACCGCCGGGGCCGTGCGATCGAGTTCGTAGATTCGCTTTGCCAGCTTTTTTGTATGACCGCGGCGAGCCAGGTGTCGCCCGCGCTCCTCGAGCTCGTCGAGGGCATGGGTGTTGTCACCGGAGCCGTTGGCGTCGAATAATACCCATTGCAGATGCGAGGGCAGCTCGCCGCCGGGCCCGCGAAGGTGGGTACGGGCCTTGTCATCGACCACAGCGATCCAATCGCAGCCACTGCGGCCCAGGCAGCGCAGCGTCTCCCGGCGCTCGCGCATAGGAACCAGCGGCACCAGACAACCGCCGACGAGCCAGGTCGCCACCGCCAGATCCAGCCAATCCCGCCCGTTCGGGGCTACCAGGCCCAGCCGGGTTCCGGCGCTGAATTCGGCATCCATCAGACCCATTGCCAGATTGCGAATCCGGCGCGTCCAGGTCCAAAAGGTCAGCGTTTCTCGACTCCCGTCACTGACGGTGTAGATCGCAGAGGCCTCTTTGAAATCCTGAAACCGCTTCCAGAATTTGGTCTGAAAATTTCGCATACCTATTCTTCTCCTTCGTCGGTGCGCGGCTCTCAAAATATATTTGATACATCATCACAGCGATGAGCTCCAACCTTGCCAGCCATTGAAGATCGGCGAGTAATCCAATAGATCTTCGCCACGACGTGTTTATGACTCGTCAGTCACGGGCGAATCCTCAATAATGTCGAATTTCCAAATGCGAGAGAGAGTATGGACGTCGAACGACTCTTAGAGATCGTGCCCAACTCGGTGGTCGATGGCGGCGGGTTTCCCCGTTTCGGAACGTATCGAGGAGAGCTGCCGGCGGTCTCCCTCAAACCACTGGGCGGCAAACACACCCCGGCGTGGTGGAAGTGGCGGCTTCGCAGAAAACGCTGGAATTTTACGATCGCCGTCACCGACGAAGTACTGGTATGTCAGGCCGTGGTCGATGGCGGTTATTTCGGTCAGGCCTTTTTATACGTCGTCGATCTCTATGAAGAGCGCGAAGTGGCGACGAAGCGCTTTATCGGCCTGCCCGGGGTCAATGCCGAGGTCAACGACCGTCCGGCGCGGGGCCATGATTCGTCGTTTCGAGCCCCCGGCGTGGAATTGATGACCAGTCGCGGCGAGGGGCGCGAGCCCTATCTATGGCAGGGGCGAATTCATCCTATGGTCCAACGGCAGCCCGGTGGATTTCGGGTCGATGCACGAATGGCGGCACCTCAAAGTCCACCGGCGCTGACGGTGATCTCTCCGGTCGACCAGGGCGGAGTGGTCACGGTGACTCAGAAGTGGTCGGCACTTCCCCTTGAGGGAGATCTGCGAGTTGGATCGCGGACCTACCGGCTCGACGGCGGATTGGCCGGACTCGACTACACCCAGGGGATTTTGGCGCGGCGCACCGTCTGGCGCTGGGCCCACGGGCTGGGCCGTCTATTCGACGGGCGCGCCGTGGCGCTGAATCTGGTCGATGGATTTACCGACGGTCATGAAGAATCCAATGAAAACGCGTTGTGGATAGGCGACCGCTTAATCCCGCTGGAGCGCGCCGAATTTGAGTACTCTCTGGAAAATCCCGACCGCCCCTGGTCGGTGCGGACCATCGACGGCGCAGTCGACCTGTGGTTTCAGCCCTATTTTGTCTTCAGTGATTTTCATCGCTGGAAGATCATTGACGGGCATTTTCTCCAGCCCGCCGGGCGCTTCGAGGGAACGATCCGCGTCGACGGACAAACCCACCACGTGGTGTTGTACGGAGTGACGGAAGACCAGGATATTCACTGGTGAGTCGGGAGCGGGTTCACTCAACAATGGGTGCTGTATCAGGGAAAAACGGCGAACCGCAAAGGACGCAAAGAGCACAACTAGCACAAAGGGTTTTAACCCTCATTTCTCATCACAGTGGCGCCCGGATGCTGCACAGAATGCACGATACTCCGCTCGAGACCTGCTCGACGATGCGCTGCATCGCCTGCGCTGCTCGAGCTGTCGTCTCGCATATTCTGTTTTGCCCCGGCCCCCATCTGGTGAGAAATGAGGGTTAAGCGCAGCCCGTTTTTGTGTGCCAGCCACCGAAAGATGTCATCAACAACCACCGGATGGCAGGTCACCGCGCCAGATATCCCCTTCCCCACGGGCTGACAATTGTGCATAAGTCGCCGGAATAATCAGGGACCTTTATCTGATAGGTGGGCTGCTTTCCACGAAAAGCGGGGTGGTTGTTCACGGCACGAATCTTTTCTCCCGCCGGGGGAAATGTCGAGCGCAGCGAGACAATGGGGGAGTTTCGGAGCAACCACGATGAACAATAGGGCTCACCGATCTCCCCCTCAGCCCGCCCACCGGGCGGACAGCGCCCCCGAAGGGAGAGCGGACTCTTCATGTGACTCCTATGGTTCGATGGACCCCGCCCACCGTAGGTGCCTTTAGCCGCAGGCGAGGGCGGTGGGGTATTCCAAAAACTTAACCGCAATTCA
>SKQC01000303.1 GCA_007119175.1 Myxococcales bacterium
CCGACGCCGACGCCTCAACCGACACCGACGCCACACCGGAGTGCAGCGATGGTCTCCAGAGCGGAGAGCAAACCGATATCGACTGCGGCGGCCCCAGTTGCGATCCCTGCCAGGCCGGTCAATCCTGCATCGACGACCAGGACTGCCAAAGCGACATCTGCGATGACGGGGAATGCGCCGAGGGATGCCAGGAGTCGCAGACCTATTGTGGCGGCCAATGCGTCGATACTGACACGGACGACCAATATTGCGGTGGATGTTCGACGAACTGCGAAGACAACGAGACCTGCGATGATGGCTCGTGCATCTGCATTGATGGCTTTACGGAATGCGGCGACTCATGCGTCGACCAAGGCACCGATGCCGATCACTGCGGATCCTGTCAAAACCCATGTAGCAATTGGTGTACCGGTGGCAGTTGTATCGAAGTCGTCGAGGTCTCCGTCGGAGGCGGCCACACCTGCGCCATCCTGGACTCTTTAGGCCCCTACTGCTGGGGCTCAAACAACCAGGGCCAGAGTGGCAATGAAGGCTCTTCCACTTCTACCTCGATTCCACAGACCGTCACCGCTCTATCATCGGCCGAGTCCACCTCCGCTGCCATGACCAAGGGTGGTGGAGGTCATCATCACACATGCGCCATCGTCGACGGAGGCGATATAAAGTGCTGGGGCTCAAATCACTATGGACAACTCGGCGACGGCACCGGTGAAGACCGATCCACACCGACCGAGGTCGAGGATCTATCGTCGGCCGTCGAAATCGCCACCGGAGACGCCCACACCTGCGCCCGGCTGACCGGCGGAGAGGTAAAATGCTGGGGCCGCAACAACTGGGGACAACTCGGAGACGGCACCGAGACCGATCGGGAATCCCCGGTGACCGTCGACGGCATATCATCGGCAAGTGCCATCTCTGCCGGTGAATGGCACACCTGCGCACTACTCGACGATGAGACCGTCGAATGTTGGGGCCACGGGGGCTACGGACAACTCGGCGACGGCACCGGCGAAGATAGCACCTCGCCGGTAGCGGTCAGCGAGCTTTCCTCGGCAGTCGACCTGGCTGTGGGACTGGAGTTTTCCTGTGCTCTCATCGACGATGGCGACGTCAAATGCTGGGGCCGAAACTTCTACGGACAACTCGGCAACGGTGCCACCGGCAACGACGCCGACGAACACGAACCGGTGACCGTCGGCACTTTTGTCACCCCCTCGTTCACCACTATCTCCGCCGGCACCTGGCATAGCTGTGCGATTACCACCGACGAGGAGATCATGTGTTGGGGCCGAAACGCCCATGGCCAGCTCGGCGACGGCACTACCCTCGACAGCGCCTCACCGGTCGAGGTCGAACAACTGTCCTCGGTGCAATCTGTCGATGCCGGGTTTACGTCGAGCTGCGCGATCCTCGATGATGGCTCCCTGCATTGCTGGGGTGGAAATTCCAGCGGTGCCCTCGGCGATGGCACCAATGACGACCGCCCCACCCCTGCTCCCGTCCAATTTGTCTGGCCGTGAGACGGAACCCGGCCCAGTGAAAATCGAGCTACCACCGGCTACTTGACAGAGAAAACGCCGATCTTAGTCTGGCCCCTTGAGCCGGGCTCGACCCGGCATATTCAAGCTGAGACCCATCAGGGAGCGTTTTTTATGCGCGTCGCACTCGTCCAATTGACGTCTCGACGAGACGTCGACAAAAACCTCGACACCTGCCGTCGCCTGGCCGAAGAGGCCGCCGAGGCCGGCGCAAAATGGATTCTCTTCCCGGAAAACGCCCCCTTCCTGGGCCGCGACGCCGACAAGATTCCCATCGCCGAGTCCATCGACGGCCCGATGGTCTCCGCCTTTGCTGAGATGGCTCGACAATTCAACGCCTGGATCACCCTGGGCAGCTTCCCCGAGTCCTCGCCGGACCCGAAGCGAACATATAATACCCAGGTCCTGCTCGGCCCCGACGGCTCCATCGTCAATCACTACCGAAAGATCCACCTCTTCGATGTCCAGATCGACGACGACGTCAACTTCTGTGAATCCGACAGTGTCTATCCCGGCGAAGAAGTGGTGGACACCGTCGTGACCGATCCCGACGGCCAGGACCGCTGCGTGGGAATGACCATTTGCTACGATCTTCGCTTTCCCGAGATTTATCGCGCATTACAAACACGCGGGGTCGATGCGATTACGATCCCCTCTGCATTTACCCTCTCTACCGGCAGCGTTCACTGGCACGCTTTATTGAAAGCCCGGGCCATTGAAAACCAGGCCTATATCCTCGCTCCCAACCAGTGGGGCCACCACTTCGGCAAGCGCCGCTCCTACGGGCAATCCGCCATTTACGACCCCTGGGGACGCTGCGTGGCATGCGCCAGCGATCGGGAAAGTATCATCGTCGCTGAACTGGACTTCGACTATCTCGCCGAAATTCGTCGGGCCATGCCCGTGTTGGCACACCGACGCGACGATTTGACGATCGACACCGCCGGAGACTAATAGTAGTCGATCGCCACGCCAGTTGCGGCGTGATCCGAACCCAGGTTGGAACCAGCCGATGTTGAGTCTAATACAAATCGTGGAGCTCGCCCTGCCCGTGGGGTACGCCGCCATCTTCGCCGTGTATCTGCGCCACTTTCTACACGACTCCACCGGCTCCGAAAGCCTGTTTTACGGCTCCCACCTGCTCTACGGCGTCCTCGGCATCCACCTGAGCTACCTGGTGATGCGCGGCGTCCACATCGATCATATCCCCGTCTCCTCGCGAGCTGAATTCTTGTCGCTCGTCGCCTTCTGTATCGGCCTCGTCTACGCCCTGGCGGAGCGAAAACACTCCGAGGCCAATACCGGGGTATTCTTTGTGGCATTGATGGTGGCTACCCAGGCATGGTCGACAGTGCTCATGGAGCCCACATCTCCTCCAGCGCTACTCACGGAGCATCCGATCTACGGGGTCCACGTCCTATTTACGGTCTTCGGCTTTACGGCCCTCGCCGTCAGCGCCCTGTACGCGCTGATGTATATTCTGCTCTCCCGCCAGCTTAAGTCGCGCAATCTGGGCGTTATTTTCCGCCGCCTGCCGCCGCTCAACGCATTGGAAAAGATGAGCCGCCTGGCCACTCTTTTTGGCATCGTCTTGCTGGGCGCCGGACTCGCCACCGGTCATTTCGTCGGCCTGTATATCCTCGACGACTTCAACTTTGCAGATCCCAAAATCATCATCACCTACATCGCCTGGGTTTGCTACGCCCTTGGTTATGCGGTGATCAAGTGGCGCGGCCTATCCGGGTTGCGCATCGGCTACCTCGCCCTGGGTGGCTATCTGACGTTGATCGCCGCCATGGTTGTGGTCAACACCTTCGCCAGTACCTTTCACTCCTTTCAATAGCACCGCCGGTCATCGCCTTGCAGACACAGCTCACCGCCATATCTTTCAGCCACCATAATACGGGGCTGGACGACCGGGATGCCCTGGCATTTGCAGACGACGATATCGAGACCTTCGTCGCTGCCTGCCGAGAGCAATGGCCCTATGAGGTGGCCGTGCTCTCGACGTGCAACCGAACTGAATTTTACCTCCAGGGGCCGCGCCGCCGCGATCTGTGGGATGATCTAAAGACTCTGGTGGCCGATATTCGCGCCCTGAATCTAGAAGAGATTCCCGATCCAGCGGTCATGTTTGACGAAGAGGCCGCCCGCCACTTATTTCGCGTCGCCGCCTCGTTGGAGTCGCTGGCCCTGGGCGAAAACGAGATCTTGGGTCAGGTCAAAGACGTCCATGAGCAAATCCTGGGCACCGAGGCCCGCTCGCCGATGCTCGACCAACTCTTCCAATACGCTATTCGCGTCGGAAAGCAGGTCCGCAGCGAGACGTCACTATGCCGCGGCGCCGTCTCCGTCAGCTCGGCAGCCGTAGGATTGGCCACCAAGATCTTCGGTGGTTTCTCCTCCCGGACAGTGCTCATCGTCGGTGCCGGCGACACCGCAGAGAGCACGGCGATGCACTTTCAGTCCTGCGGAGCCGATCGCTTCGTGGTCATCAATCGCAGTGAAGAACGGGGGCGCGCTCTCGCCGACTCCCTGGGCGGCTCCTACCGCTCTTTGGACGGCCTTATCGATACCTGTGCAGAGGCCGACGTGGCCGTCTTCGCCACCGGCGCTCAAGACCACCTATTGAGCTTTGCCGATATGAAAAAGGTCATGAAAACCCGCAATCATCACCCGATTTTTCTGATCGACATCTCCAACCCGCGCAATATTGATCCCGAGGTCACCCGCCTGGACAGCGCCTTTTTATATAATATGGACGATCTTGAGCAGGTGGTGGAATCCAATTTGGAATCGCGCCGCGAGGAGATCCCCGATGCCGAAGCAATTATCGACCATATGGTCGGCGAGTGGGAGAGCTGGCAGCAGTCGATGCAGGTGACACCCACCATCGCCTCGCTGGCCCAGTTCTTCGAGGAGATCCGGACCCGGGAAATCGACCGCCAATACAACGGAATCTCTGATGAACGCCGCGAGATGCTCGATGAGTTCTCACGGGGGCTGATAAAAAAATTATTGCATAATCCCATCATGTACCTGCGAAGCTCCGTCGACGACGAAAGTCTGAGCGTCGAGGATATCCACCTGGTGCGCTCGCTGTACAACCTGGACGACTCCGACGAGACCAGCGATGAAACTTAAAATCGGCTCCCGAAAATCTAAGCTCGCCCTGTGGCAGACCCACCGGGTCGCCGACCTCCTAAAGCAGGCCCACCCCGATCTGGAGGTCGAGGTGGTGACCATGCTGACCACCGGCGATCGCCGCACAGATGAACCGCTGCCCTCGATCGGCGCCAAAGGCCTATTTACCGCCGAACTCGAGGAGGGGCTGCTCGACGATTCACTAGATCTCGCCGTGCACTCCCTAAAAGACCTGCCTTCGAGCTTACCCGACGGGTTGTGTTTTGCGGGCTCGCCAAAACGAGCCGCCCCGACCGACGCCTTTATATCCACCCAATGGGATTCCATCGACGATCTGCCAGAAGGGGCCCGCGTGGCCACCGGCAGCCAGAGGCGGCGCTCCCAGCTACTGCATCGCCGACCCGATCTGGAGATGACCAATCTGCGCGGCAATATCCACACTCGCCTTCGCAAGCTCGACGAGCTGGGCCACGACGCAATCATCATGGCCACCGCGGCCCTGCATCGCCTCGAGATGAGCGAGCGAATCACCACCGAGTTGCCGGCAGCAGACCACGTCCCGGCCATCGGCCAGGGAGCGATGGGCATTGAAACCCGACAGGGTCGCGATGACGTCGTCGAGCTTTTGGCGCCCATCTTCGATGAGACCACGGTCCGCGCCGTCACGGCAGAGCGAAAATTCATGGGCCACCTCGACGGGGGTTGTTCGGTGGCCCTCGGCGCTTATTGTCGCCGCGCCGGAGATCAGTGGGCGTTTTACGGCTGGGCCTCCTCCACGGACGGCCAGCAGGTATTATGCGAACACACCACCGGCGCCGATCCCGATCGATTAGCCGATGAGATGGCCCTAGATTTTCTCGACCGCGGCGCGCGAGACATCCTCACCTCATGACCAGTCAAACGATCAGAGTTCTGGATACGGGAACGACTGCCCCGCCGCAGATCCCGGAGGGAATCGAGCTGCGCCACCAACCGGCGCTTACCCGCCGGCCCCTCGATATCGATGAAGACGCCCTTCGAGAGCTGCTCACAGAGCGACGACACGTCGTCTTTTATAGCCAATTTTCGGCACAGATTGCCCTCGACCTCGGTCTCGCTCTTGAGAAGCACCGATTATGGGCGGTTGGCGAAAAAACGGCGCACCGGCTCAGCCATCATATCGGAGTTGATGTGCAGGCCCCGGCAGACCAGCATTTTACGGGGCTCAAAAAAGCCCTCGCCGCCTGTGGTGAGCCGCTCTCTATCATCGCCCTCGCCATCCGCGGTACGCACCGCGACTTAGAGCCGATTGCCGATGATTGGGGCGTTGATTTCACGGCTATTCCCGTCTATCAATCGAGCCCGACTGACCCGCAGATAGTTGCCCGGACTTATGACGAATTCGACGCCCACTGGATGACATTGACCAGTTCTCGGGGCGCCCGATCTGTAGCCGATGCCCTGGGAACCCATCGCCTGCGCTCGCTGAAATCGACGGGCATCCCGAAGATCGCCGCCATTGGACCCTCGACGGCTGAGGCGGCCACCCAACTCGGTATTTCTCCGACGCTAATAGCTCCGGCTCCCGACCGCACCCGATTATTGGACACTATCGCCGCTCGTGAAGGACTTCCGAGCTAATCTGTTGCGCTCACCAACCGGCGTTTTTTACCTTCTTCTCGCTTTCGGAACTGCTATGAACCACCGCCAACGCTTTTTACGCGCCTGCCGCAGCGAACCGGTCGATCGCCCCCCGCTGTGGGTGATGCGCCAGGCCGGTCGACATCTGCCCGAATATCTGGCCCTCAAAGAAAAATACTCCTTTCACGAAATCGCCCAGACCCCGGAGCTGGCCTGTGAAGTGACCATGCAGCCGTTGCGGCGCTACGATATGGACGCCGCCATTGTCTTCACCGACATATTGGTGATCCCCGAGGCCATGGGCCAGCCCTATGGATTTCCCGACGGCGGCGGCATCGAGATGGATTTCGCCATCGAGTCGGCCGCCGATGTCGAGCGACTGAGCACAGATAAAATCTGCGACAAGTTGCGCTATGTCGGCGACGCCTTAGAGCTTATTCGCGAGAAATTGGGCGACGAGCGCGCTCTGATTGGCTTTGGCGGAAGCCCCTGGACGCTCGCCACCTATATGATCGAGGGCGGAAGCTCCAAAAATAAAGAAAATGCCCGCACGTTATTTTATACGGATCGACCACTCTTCGATCGGCTCATGGCAAAGATCACGGATGCCCTGAGCGGCTATTTGCAGATGCAGATCGACGCCGGCGCCGACGCCATCCAGATCTTCGATAGCTGGGGCGGTGTCCTCGCCCCAGAAGCCTTCGAAGAAGCCTCTGTAAAATGGATGCGCAAACTCGTCGAATCCATCGATCAACAGGTGCCGACCATCGTCTTCTCAAAGGGGATGCACGACCACACAGAGGCCCTGGTATCAACGGGCGCCGACGTTTTAGGGGTTGGCTGGACGACGCGGCTTGTCGACGTCAAAGCCGCGCTGCCCGCCGATGTCGCCGTGCAGGGAAACCTCGATCCCGTGGTCATGAATACCACCCCGGAGATCGTCCGGCGCGAGACCACCAAGATCCTGGAGCAAATGCGTGGTTTCGACGGCCATATCTTCAACCTCGGCCACGGTATCTCCCCGTCTGCCAAAATCGAGTGCATGGAGGCACTGGTGGAGACCGTCTCGACCTTCGAGTAAACAACACGACTGGAACCACAAAGGACGCAAAGAAGCACAAAGTAGACCCACGTGCCGGGGCGACCGCCCGGCGATAGACTGAGGGCTTTCGGGGAGCTCGCCGATCATTCTCAACTGACTCACTTATCTTTTATTTTTCTTTGTGGTTCTTCGCGCTCTTTGCGGTTCCAAGTTGTTTTTTCCGTTGCGCCCTTTGCGGTTCCAAGGTTTTTGGTTTTTTTTATGAATAAACGAATCGCCATAATTGGAGCCGGTATCTCCGGTCTCGCACTGTCCTATGCCCTGCGCAATGCAGGCTACGAGGTGGTGGTCTTCGAGGCTCGCAGTCGAGCTGGCGGGCCGATCCATACCTTCGAGCGCGACGGATACCGAATCGAGACCGGTCCCCACAGCTTGCTAATGCGCCATCAGTCGGTGGCCGACCTGCTCGACGAGCTGGGTCTAACCGACGATATCGTCGACGCCGACGCCAATGCCGAAAGGCGATTTATCGTTCGCAACGGCGAACCTGTGCCGCTTCCGTCGTCGCCCATCGAGGCCATCACCACGCCATTATTGTCGAAGGCCGGCCGCCTGCGCGTCCTTGCCGAGCCCTTTATCGGGCGCACCGCTGAAGGGGCCATCGACGAAACTCTGGCCAGCTTTGTCGCCCGCCGACTGGGCCCTGAGTTTTTGGAATATCTGGTCGACCCATTTGTGGGCGGAGTCTGGGCCGGCGATCCCCACCGTTTGTCGGCGCAGCACTCATTTCCCACCCTGGTGGAACTGGAGCGCTCCGGCGGCTCCATCGCCATCGGTGCCCTCAAAAAGAAATTATCTAAATCATCGGATGACGATACCATCCCCCGGCGGCTGATCTCCTTTCGCGACGGCATGAAGACACTCGTCGACGCCCTTTCAGAGCCGCTGGGTGACGATCTTCGCCTCGAGACACCGGTTCGAAAGCTGCGCCGCGACGACGACGGCTGGCGGGTGATCTTTGCCCGCGGCAAGGCCAGGCGCGGCGAGACCTTTGACGCTGTGGTCTCCACGATTCCCCCCGACGCCCTGGCCCGACTGGAATGGGAAAACGTCGACCCACCGCGTCCGGCCATCGACGAATTGGCGCGCATGCCATACGCCCCGTGCTGTGTGGTCAGCCTCGGCATTGAGCGCGAGCTTGTGGGACACAAGCTCGACGGATTCGGCTGTCTGGTCCCCAGGGTCGAACAATTTCATATTCTGGGCAGCCTCTTCGTCTCGTCGATGTTTCCCGGCAGAGCTCCCGATGGACGGGTATTATTGTCGGTATTTATCGGCGGAGCCCGTCAGCCCGAATTATGCGATGCCGACGACCAGACTCTCGTGGAGATGGCCCGCCACGATCTGGGCCGCCTCCTCGATCTACGGGGCGCTGCCGAGTTTTCGCATATCACGCGCTGGGACAGAGCGATCCCGCAATACGACGTTGGCCATCAGGTCTTTTTGGACTCCATTGCCGAGCTTGAAGAAGAGTTGCCGCAGATCTACTTCGCCGGCAATTATCGAGACCATATCGGCCTGCCGAATATTCTTCGGGAAAGCAGGGGGCACTTTCGAAGAATCGACGATGAATTAGGTTAACTTCCGAATGCAATTCGAGGATACCGTGACAGACTTCAATTTAATTCGACGGCCCCGACGCCTGCGTGGCAGCGAGCATATCCGCTCCATGGTGCGTGAGACCCATCTACATCGCGATGATCTGATCATGCCAATATTCGTCGCCCACGGGACGAATATCCATCGCGAGATCCCGTCGATGCCCGGCATTTATCAATTCTCCCTCGATCAGATCGACCGCGAGCTAGAGGCCCTGGCCGACGCCGGAGTATTTCGCATCATCTTATTTGGCATCCCCGCCGAAAAGGACGCCGTCGGCTCCGACACCTTCGACGACCAGGGCATTATACAGCAGGCCGTGCGCCATATCCGCGCCCAGGACGATCGCTTTTATGTGATCACCGACGTCTGCTTTTGCGAATATACCAGCCACGGTCACTGCGGCGTGGTCTGCGCCGACGGAACGCTCGACAACGATGCCACCTTAAAAAACCTGCAAAAACAGGCCCTATCCCACGCCCGCGCCGGTGCCGATATGCTGGCCCCGTCGGGCATGATCGACGGCATGATTGGCGCCATGCGCACGGCCCTCGACGATGCCGGTGGCCACGAAGTGCCGATCATGAGTTATGCCGTCAAATACGCCTCCGCCTTTTACGGGCCGTTTCGCGACGCCGTGGAGTCGTCGCCCGATTTTGGCGATCGAAAACGCTATCAGATGGATCCGGCCAATGCCCGAGAAGCCCGCGTCGAAGCCAGGCTCGATGTTGCCGAAGGCGCCGATATGCTGATGGTCAAACCGGCGCTGTCCTATCTGGATATCATCGGCGATATCCGCCGGAACTTTGAGCTCCCGCTGGCCTGCTATAACGTCTCCGGCGAATACGCCCTGGTCAAAGCGGCGGCCGCCAGAGGGTGGGTCGACGAGGTGGGCGTAGCGCACGAAAAACTATTGTCCATGAAGCGCGCAGGCGCCGACCTCATTCTCACTTATTTTGCCCGCGACATCGCTCCACACCTCGATTCTTAAATTGGCCCTAAAGATGCCGTCCGCCGGATGAGAGTCGAAGCAGATCGCTTCGCGCAAAACCGGCGCATAAATCACCAGTCCACCGCACATAGACCAGTAGTCACCATGACCACCAAAGGCGTACTTCTCGTAAATCTGGGCTCTCCGGCCTCCACCGAACGCGGCGATGTCTATCAATATCTGCGTCAATTTCTCGGCGATCCCCGGGTCATCGACTATCCGGTGGTAAAGCGAAAAATCCTCGTCGAGGCGGTCATCGCCCCGTTTCGCGCCGGCCAGTCGGCTGAAGCCTATAAAAAGGTGTGGACCGACGAGGGTTCGCCGCTGATCGTGACCACCGAGCGCGTCCAAAAGCTGCTCGGCGAGCGTCTCGATCTGCCCGTCGAGATCGGCATGCGCTACGGCGAACCCACCACGGAGTCCGGCGTGCAGGCCCTTCTGGCCCGCGGTGTGGACGAGATCTTTCTGATTCCGCTATATCCGCATTACGCCATGTCGAGCTACGAAACGGCCGTCGCCCACACTCAGGACGTACTCGACGCCGTCTCCCCGGACACCCGCCTGGTCATCCAACCGCCATTTTATAACGACCCCGACTATATCGATGCATTGATCGCGGTTTCCGAGCCCTATCTGGAGGAGGAATTCGATCATATGCTCTTTAGCTACCACGGCATCCCGGAGCGCCACCTCAAGGCCACCGATCCGTCGGGTTGCTATTGCCTTCAGAGCGACGATTGCTGCCAGATGAAGAGCCCGGCTCACTCCTTTTGCTACCGCCACCAATGCTTTGAGACCACCCGGGCATTCGTCGAAAAAATGCAGCTCCCCGAGGACAAATACTCCATCTCCTTTCAGTCTCGCCTGGGCAGCGACCCCTGGCTGACGCCATTTACGGACAAGGTTTTGGAGCGACTTCCTTCAAAAAATAAAAAGAGGCTCGTCGTCATCTCTCCGGCCTTCGTCGCCGATTGCCTGGAGACCATTGAAGAACTGGGCATGGAGGGACGAGAGGACTTTTTGGAGGCCGGCGGAACAGATTATAGGCTCGTCCCCTGTCTCAACGACCACCCCACCTGGATTGACCTATTAGAGCGCTTCGTAGAAGACTACCTCGACGAACAATTGTCCTACTGACCTCGGTGTTGAATATGTTTGAAAAGAGCGAAAAACTCCTCGCCCGCGCCCAGAAGACGATGCCCGGCGGCGTCAACTCACCGGTGCGCGCCTTCACCTCCGTGGGCGGCACCCCGCCATTTATCGAAAGTGCCGACGGCGCCTATATCACCGACGTCGACGGCAATCGCTATATCGATTTTGTATTGAGCTGGGGCCCGGCAATCGTCGGCCACGCCCACCCGGAGGTGGTCGCCGCCTGTCAAAAAGCGGTGGCCCGAGGCTCGTCGTTCGGCGCTCCCACGGAGCTCGAGATCGAGCTCGCCGAGGAGATCGCCGACCGCGCCCCCGGCGCCGACGTGGTGCGCCTGGTCTGCAGCGGCACCGAGGCATGCATGACGGCTATCCGCGTCGCCCGTGGCGCCACGGGCCGCGACAAAATCATCAAATTCGAGGGCTGCTACCACGGCCACTCCGACTCCTTTTTGATCGCCGCCGGCAGCGGCGCCACCACCCTGGGAGTGCCGAACTCACCGGGCGTCACTCGCGGCACCGCAAAAGACACCTTGCTGGCCCAATTCAATGATATCGCCTCGGTTCAGCGCCTGGTCGACGACAATAAAGGCGATATCGCCGCCGTCATCTTAGAACCTATTTGCGGCAATACGGGCTGTCTCCCGCCGCAGGGTTCTTTTTTGGAGAAACTCCGCGCCATCTGCGACGACAACGGCATTGTGTTGATTTTTGATGAGGTCATGACCGGCTTTCGCGTCGGTCGCGGCGGCGCCGCACAGCGCTACGGCGTCACCCCGGACCTGTACACATTTGGAAAAGTCGTCGGCGGTGGATTCCCACTGGCCGCCTACGCCGGCTCCGACGAATTGATGCGCCACGTCGCCCCCGACGGGCCGGTGTATCAGGCGGGAACTCTCTCCGGCAATCCCGTGGCCGTCACCGCCGGCCTCGAAACACTTCGCCTTCTCACAGCGGACGTCTACGAGGACCTCGAGAATACCGGCCAACGCCTGCATGCAGGCATCCAGGAGATCATCGCCGACGGCGACTATCCCTTGAGCACCCACCGGGTGGGCTCGATGTTCTCCCTATTTTTTACGCCCATGCCGCCCACGGATCACGACGACGTTAAATCCTGCGATATCGACCGCTTCAACAAATTCTTTCACGCCATGCTGCGCCGAGGCGTCTATCTGGCTCCCAGCCAATTTGAGGCCGGCTTTTTGTCCACCGCCCATGATGACGAAATCATCGACAAGGTGCTCGAAACCACCGCCGAAGCGCTCCGCGAGGTCTTTTAAACGGCTTTACTCCTCACCAGAATACTCGGCCACCACCTCCACCAATGCCACCGGGTCGATGGGCTTCGGCAGGTGAGCCGTGCAGCCGGCCTCCATACAGCGATCGAAATCACGGCTCATCGCCGCCGCCGTCAGCGCCACGATAGGCCGATCGTAGCCTCGCTCTCGGAGTTCTTGCGTCGTCTCGTAGCCGTTCATCTGCGGCATTTGCACGTCCATAAACACCAGGTCGAATGGTCGGCCTGAATTCTCGGCATCAGCCACCTCCTCCAGGGCTTTTTTCCCGTTGGTGGCGGTCTCCACGCTGGCGCCCGCGCTTTCAAGAATATGCCGCACCAGATCACAGATCTCCTCATAATCGTCGACCACCAACACGCGGGCATCGAGTCGTGGAGCCGAGTCAGTTTCGCTCTCACCTTCCTCCGGCTCGGGCTGATGATCGTCGACGATTGGAGCGGCAATGGTCACCGTAAACGTACTGCCTACTCCTAGCTCACTCTCTACTTGAATATCACCGCCGAGCCGCTCCGCGAGCCGGTTGCTGATCGTCAACCCCAGTCCGGTGCCCTCGTATTCGCGCGAGCCCGATGTATCGGCTTGAGCAAAGGACTGAAATAGTTCGTCCCGCTCCTTTTCTGCGATGCCAATGCCCGTATCCTGGATCTCGAATACTAAAACCGGATTCTCTCCGCCTTCATAGTCGACACCGACGTCGACACCACCTTCCTCCGTAAATTTGATGGCATTTCCAATCAAATTCAGCAAAATCTGCCGCAACCGGGTCGGATCGGTCTCGATGCGCTCCGGAACCTCCTCGGAGATCGTCACCGCCAGTGACAGGTCCTTTTCGCTGGCCTGAAATTGCATCAACGAGACTACTTCCTCCACCAACGACCTGGGATGAACTGCCTTTTTCTGCAACTGCAGCGTCCCCTCCTCGACCTTGGATATGTCGAGAATATCGTTGATGATATCGAGCAAAAAACGGGCGTTGCGCTCGATGGTATCGAGCATCTCGCGATAGTCGCTCTCCTCAAGGCGCTGTCGCAGGATCTCCGTAAAGCCCAAAATAGCCGTCATTGGTGTGCGTATCTCGTGGCTCATATTGGCCAGAAACTCGCTCTTCGCCCGGCTGGCCGCCTCCGCATCGGACTTTGCTTCCTCCAATTGCTCGGTACGCTGTGCCAATTTCGCACTCGCCTCCTTGAGGTTCGTGACATCGGAAAACGTCACGACCAATCCCTGTGCTTCGCCCTCCTCTGTGACGTAGGCTGAGACGCGCCGAATAAACCAGCTCCCATCGACGGTCTGCATCTCGTCGATGATCGGTGTGTCTCCACTGTAGACATCTTCTACATCCGGCAAGTCGGGCATATCGATCGCCCGGTCGGCGATCTCCTCCAGCGGTCGTCCCACATCGCTTTCACGAAGTCCGTAAATCTCTTCGATGGCGGGAGTAAACATCTTGATCACACGATCTTCGCTCAAAAAGAGGGTCGCGAACTGGGCACTCTTCAGTAAATTCTCCAGATCCGATTTCGCCTGCATCAACTTCTGATTGGCTTCGTTTATCTCCTCCTGTGAGGTCTCCAACTCCTCATTCGAGGAATGGAGTTCCTCGTTCATAGAGCGCAACTCTTCATTGGACGACTTGAGCTCCTCGTTGGCCGTCTCCAGGTCCTGGACGGTGCGCTCCAGATTGTCGCGAGTGCACTCCAATTCGTGTTCCAATTGGTCGATGATCCGTTCCGCCTCCCGGTCCGGTTCCTCAAGCGCTTGTTGGGCAGCTTCCGTCGACGGGCCGGGCTCCTCAAAGACCACCAGATATAGTCCCGTACTCTCGTCGGTCCCCGGCATTGGATCCACGACCACCCGCGCCGGTTGAGTGCCCTCCGGGCTTCGAAAGGTCAGATTGTCGTGGACCACGCGATCTCCGGTCTCCACAGACTTTCGCAACGCCGCCCGCAGCCCCATTCGAAGCCCGGAGCTGGCCATCTTGACCAGATTGACGTGAAATTGCCCATGAGGAATCTCCAGATATCGCTCCAGGCCCTCCGCCGCATAGATAATCCGTCCGTCGCGACGGACCACGGCTGCTCGCGGTGCGTATTTTTCGGCCAGAACTCGCTGAAATTGCTCGTGAAGATCGGGCTCCCCTGTCGAATTGACCCGTGGACCCAGCTTTATTCGCTTCGGGATGTCCAGTTCCTCAATCGGAAAGGTCGGACGAGGGGCCGCCGAGGCGGAAGTATTGCGCCAGATTCGCTGGCTCACATCGTGGTCGCGAAATAGGTCCGCCTGTGGGCTGACCGTCTCCGATGTGCCCAAAAACAAAAACCCTTTGGGCCGAAGGGAGTGGTGAAAGAGCAATAAGACCTGCTCCTGCAAATGGGAGTTGAGATAGATCAACAGGTTGCGGCATGAGACCAGATCGAGATCGACGAAAGGCGGATCGCGGATGATATTATGCTCTGCAAATAGGCACATCTCTCGAATCTCGTCTTTGATTCGATACGAGCCCTCCTCGACCATAAAAAAGCGCTCCAGACGCTCCTGCGTCAATTGAGACTCGATGCTCGCCGAATACAGCCCTCGACGCCCTATCTGGAGTGCGTCGACGTCGATATCGGTGGCGAATATCTGGATCTTTGGCCAGTGGCGCCGATCGATGTCGTCGAGATACTCACGGATCAAGATCGCGATCGAATAGGCCTCCTCGCCGGTGGCGCATCCGGGCACCCATACGCGAACGCTATCCGACGACCCGCGCCCCTCACAGATCGCCGGCACGACCTCCTCGGCAAATACTGCGAAGGGCTCGGGATCGCGAAAAAAGGAGGTGACGCTGATCAAGATCTCCCGAAATAACGCTGATGCCTCGTCGGCGTCGGCGGCGACGCGCTCCAGATAGGAGTCGATATCGGAGATGTGCAAAATTCGCATCCGCCGCTGGATACGACGGACGAGAGTGCTCGTCTTATAATGCGTAAAATCGTGGCCCGTCTCCTGCAGGACGTAGTGCGCCACGTCATCAAGCCGCTCGATGATGGACTGGTGCTCTTTCTGCAACGAATCCCGGCGCATCCTGAGCAATTGATCGTAGTAGCATTCGATCGCCTCCGGGATTTCTGCTGGAGCCAACTCCAGGTCGACGGCTCCACTTTCGATGGCACTGCCGGGCATGGTCTCGAATTCCGCCGTCGTCAACGACTGAGCGATGGTGAATCCCCCGGCCGTAGCAATCTCCTGTAATCCCACCGTTCCGTCGGCGTCGCTCCCGGACATGAGCACGCCCACCGCTCCCTCGCCGACCTCGTCGGCCAGCGAGCGAAATAGTGCGTCGATCGGGCGTCGGCGCTGCTCCGTGCCCTGAGAAGAGCGCATTCGCAATCGCCCCTCCTCGACGACGAGCAGCGACTGTGGTGGCGCCACATAGGCATGCCCGGCCTCGATCTCCATATCGTCTTCGGCGTCCCGAACAGGGATCGAGCTCTTGCCGGCGAGAATCTGCCCCAACATCGCCGGTCCTTCCGGCGAGAGGTGTTGGACGACCACGATCGCGAATTTCGGCTCCTCCGTAATACCACGGAATAGCTCGCTCATCGCGCCCAACCCACCGGCGGATGCACCAATTCCCACCACAAGCATCGGACCTCTTCGAGATTTCTTTCGAGGGGCAGCCTCACTCATCACTATAACCCAAAATCAGGTGACGTCTCCCGACTGACGTCAATTTTCCATTGACCAATACCATTGCAGAAATTTGCATTTCTCGCATCTCACTATTGCCAATAGCTCTCATGGCCCTCCTCCCATCCCTCCTCACCGATGAGCGGCACGAAGGCGACATCGCCCAGATCGCTGCGATCATAGCGCCCATCCGTGCGTCGTGTGATTCGAGTGAGCTTCTGGCGCCCCGGTTTTTCCTCGATGGGAATGACCAGATGGGAGCCAGGAGATAATTGCTCTAAGAGCGGGGTGGGAATGGTCGGCCCGGCAGCGGTGACCAGGATTCCGTCGAAGGGAGCCTCTTCGGGCAGTCCCTTGCTCCCGTCACCGCTGATGACCCGGAGGTTGCCATACCCATTTTCCTCCAATACCTGCCGTGCCCTATTGGCGAGATCGTCGTGGCGCTCAATGGTAAAGACCTTCGCCTCCATCTCGGCAAGGACCGCCGCCTGATAACCGGAACCGGTGCCCACCTCCAGGATGCGATCGCCTGGCTTGACCTCCAGGGCAATGGTCATCAACGCCACCACGTAGGGCTGTGAGATGGTCTGGCCATGACCGATCGGGATTGGGCCGTCACGATAGGCCAGCGAGCGAAATTGCTCGTCGACGAAGCGCTCCCTTCGAACCCGTTGCATCGCCTCCAAAAGCCGCGGATCGTCGACTCCACGGCCGCGAATCTGGTGGTGAACCATCCGTTCTCGCGCCTTCTCGTAGTCCATCGCTACTCCTACTGCGAACTGATCGGCTCGATTGCACCGCCAAAGTTACGTTCCCAGAAGATGCCGTCCAGCTTCAGGCTTCATTCAACGCCGCCCGCACCGCGTCGACGACCTTGCCGACCAGGATGACGCCTTTAAAAAAGATGAGCTGTGCCGGCGTCTCCTCAAGCGCTTTGCGGTCGGTCTTTAGCCGCTCACTGACCACCAATACGACGGGGGGATCGAAGTCCATCTCGTCCAGCCATTGAATGCGACGCCGCAGATACTCGATGCGCCAGAACCCGACGATCTCGAGCCATACCTCGTCTCCATCCTCGGTCTGAATTGCGTAGTCGGTGATCAACACCTCGTTATTGCTCAACTCCACCACACCGCCGCGCCGCTCGAGCTTCCAGCCCTCCGGCGCTTTTTCCTCAAAGCGCTGCTCAAACCACTCTTCCTCCTCGGCGATCCACTGTCCGCGGGCTCGTCGCGCCGTCTTTAGCCCCTGCTCCTCATCGAGTTCGAATAAATAGCTCTTTGAGTCCCACTCTATCTCGGCATCCACCTTCCAACCCGATAGATGCAACAGCGCAGGTAAAAATTTCGCCATCTGCACGCCGTATTTGCGGCCGCGCTTAAAGATACTCTCCGGGCCCTCGATGGCGATGATATATCCCCCGTCCTCGCGCCGCGTTCGATGCATCAGGCGATGAAATTTCAGCATCTGAAATAAAAGCCTCAATTTATTCGAGTCCTGAGCCTCGAGGCGAATTGTCATCTTCCGCGCTCGATACAGCACGGCCTGCGCCAGGGCCACATTATATCGGTGCAACAACTCCAACGGCTCGAGCGCTTTGAACTCCTCCAATACCTGGCGATCTTCGAGATCGGCATAAAGCCCGACTTCACATCCATGAGCGTCGATTTCCAGCGCCTCAGCGGCATCGTCCAGGACGGCCTGCCGACCTTCTTCATCGGTGGGATTGCCGGCCGCAACGGCATATTCGAAGACCACTTCGCGGATCTTTTCCGGCTTCAGGGCCGCGTCGACGCCGAATTCACTGCGATCGTATAAAAGCTTCGCCAGCCCCCGCCAGATCAGAAAATCGGTGCCGTGGCCGATCGCCCGCTCCACTTTTTCGTCGATGATACCCCGCGGCTTGCCTCGATGGGCCTCGAAAATCTCCACCAGCGCCGTCGCCCGGGCCCTTGCCTCGTCGTCGTCGACGTCCAGATAACGCGGCGTAATCTTCCCCTTCCGGCGCTTCACCCTCAACAGATCACTGGTAAGCATCGTGCTCCCTGCGACGGCGGCTGACGTGAGACTCTACGGAGTCGACGGTGACCAACTCGTAGAGTACGGCCTTTTTGCCCTCGCTGCGTCTTAAGATCCGCCCCAGCCGCTGGACGTGCTCTCTGACACTGCCGGAGCCTGCCAAAACGATCGCCATCGACGCCTCCGGGATATCCACGCCCTCATTGAGCACCTTGCTGGTGACCAGAATTCTCAGCTCACCCTCGCGAAATTTTCGCAAAATCTCGCGGCGCTCCTTAACGCGCGTCTCGTGAGTGATGGCCGGACATAGCGCCTCCTGGCTGATGGCGTAAACCGAGGCGTTGTCATTGGTAAAAATCAGGATTCGCTCCTCGCGATGGCGATCGAGAAGCTCGTATAAAAGCGCCAATTTCTCATCGTGCACCAGGGCCATTCGCTTTTGGGCGTGATAGGCTTTCAGGGCCCGCCGTCCCTCGTCGGATCGACTCGTCGCCGCCAGAAACCGCCGCCATCCGTGAAGACCGCCGAGGCGGATATTATTCGACTCCACGAAGCCGCGATAGATCCCGCGTTCACGGTCGTATATCTGGCGATCCTCGGCGTTCATCGTCACCTCCAGGGTGCGCACCTCATAATCCGCCAGAATGTCGCCGGAAAGCTCCTTTATCGTCTTTCGATATACGATCGGTCCCACCAGATCGTCGAGATCGGCATGGCCCCCGTCGGCGCGCTCCGGCGTCGCCGTCAGGCCTAGTCGAAACGGGGCGATGCTCTGGCGCGCGCCCTGCCGATAGATCTCGCCCGGCAGATGATGCACTTCATCAAAGATCACCAGCCCGAACCGATCGCCGATCCGATGCATATGGATTGCCGCCGAGTCATAGGTGGACACCGTAATCGCCTCCACCTCGTGATAGCCGCCGCCGAGCATGCCGATGGGCGCACCGAATGCCTCCTCGAGATTGCCCACCCACTGAGTCATCAGATCGATGGTGGGAACCACCACCAGTGTTGTGCGCTCTACCTCTTCGATAGCCAGCGTCGCCAGATAGCTCTTGCCGGAACCGGTGGGCAGGACGACGACGCCGCGATTCTCCCCGGCAATCCAGGCATCCAACCCCTCGAGCTGATGTTCAAATGGTCGAAAGCGATGCTCAATCTCCACCGGATGGGCCTCGTAGTCTCGGGCTGTGTCCTCCACCCGCCAGCCCTGTTTCAATAGCGATCCCAATACCCTGCGGTAGCGAAACGCCGGACATCGCCAGGCGTCGATGCGCTCATCGAACGACCACCAGCGACCATCAGCCGCCTCCTCGCTGAGTCCCTCGGCAATGATCGTTCCCTCGTCGAAACGCAGCCGAGCCTCCCCTTTTGGCCTGTCGAACTCGTGGTCGAAAAACCACGTCTTCGTCGTCGCCATAATATCCCGTCGCATTGCCCTTGAAGCGGCGCCCTGAGGCACCGTCGTGATTGACCTTGTCAATGCCCATTGTTAGCCTTGCCTCCAATGGGTTTCCCCGACGTTCGCTGACCATAATGTGACCGCGACGACGAGTCTACCGGCGTGCCACGCCATGGTGCCAGACACATCCTCAAGGAATCCCACGTCTTTGAGGACAATTACCGCATCGTCCGCGAGCTCGGGCGAGGCGGCTTCGGGATCATCTATCTGGCCCACCAGATATCGATGGACCGCCCGGTCGCGCTCAAGATCTTAAAACCCGGGGTCTGCGATCTCGACCCGACGGCCCGCAAGCGCTTTTTGCGGGAGGTCAAGATCATCAGCAAGCTCCGCCATCCCAACTCGGTCACCATCCATGACTTCGGCGAGACTGACGACGGAATCGTCTTTATGGTCCTGGAGTACGTCGACGGTGAAACGCTGGATGAACTATTGCAACGCGAGGGCCCTCAGCCGCCGATGCGCGCCCTCGGCCTGACCCGGCAGATCGCGCGAGCCCTCGCTGAAGCCCACGATCACGGCATCGTCCACCGGGATTTAAAACCGGCCAATATCATGCTCAGCGACCTCGAGGGGGACAGCGACTTTGTCAAAGTCCTGGATTTTGGCGTCGCCCGACTGCGTGACTCCGACGTCGATCTCACCAGCGTCGGCGTCCCCGACGGCCAGCGCTCGTTGATGGGCACTCCCCGCTATATGAGTCCCGAGCAGGTCCGCGGTGAAGAGCTATCAGCGGCATCCGATCTCTATAGTCTGGGGCTTTTATTATACGAGATGCTCTTCGCCACACCGGCCGTGACCGGCGATGCA
This sequence comes from Myxococcales bacterium, assembly GCA_007119175.1. GTDB lineage: Bacteria > Myxococcota_A > Bradymonadia > Bradymonadales > Bradymonadaceae > SLJM01. The sequence continues at coordinate 20,408 of SKQC01000303.1, forward strand.
GTCCTGGATCTGGTCCGACAACAAAATAGCACCGACCCACTGGCCCTCGACGAATTGGACGGGCTGCCCGCGAGCCTGCAGCAGTTGATACGCCGGGCCACCTCGAAATCGTTGGAGGCTCGCTTTCAATCGGGCGAAGAGTTCGCCACCGCGATTGACGAGACAGCCCAACAGCTCAGCGCTGCCCCGGGAGCAGACCCGAGCGCCAGCTCGCAGGAATTTATGGCCTCCAGCGGTCGATTCTCCTCCGTCGGCGCCGTCGCCGCCACCGGCTCCGACGTTGCTGCTGGCCCCGAGAGTAATGACGGCGGCGATTGGCTCGACAGCGGGTTTTCGAGCGAGGATTTCTCAGAGGATGAGCTCTCCGACGACTTTGCCGCCGAAGACATCTCTCGCAGCGAGTTTTCCGCCGAGGATTTTGCCGACGACGGCGACGACGTCGAAGCTCTCTTCCCGGATATCGATGACGAAATCGCCGCCCCCGGGCCTCCGGAGGACGACCCTCCACCGATGGCCGATGATCTGTCTGTTGCACCCGATGCGGCCCCCTCTGAACAAGCCCGGGGACCAACGCTTATCGACGACGCCGACGCTGGCCCCTCAAATGTGGCTCTCGGTGACGCCATCGCCCGTCAGTCCGCAGACGACACCTCGGCACTCGGATTCGCCCTGATCGTGTTTGGACTCTGTATTCTGGGAGCCCTTGCGGGAGGTCTCGCCTTCGTCGTATTTCTCGTGATCGGTGCTCTGGTCGGTGAATTTCTCGGTGGTAGCATGAGGGTCATCATCGCCGCCGGCGTGGCAATTTCGATTCCGGTCTTCGCAGCCCTCAATGAGACACAGGCCCAGAGTCGCTCTCAAAACCCCGACTCCGGCTCGCGGCGACTGGCCAAAATTTTCGTCGTCACTATTCTGGTCTGCGTCGGGGCTACTGCGATAGCGAGTTTTGCCTTGCCCACTCCCATCATCGACGACCTGCGCGATGATCCGGACGGCATCTTCGACGACTCATCACTGCACCGCAGTGTCTCGCTATCTGTGGCCGATATCGTCGAGCAATCGGCTACCGCTGCGGGCCGTTATGATGAGGTAACCGATGAGGTCGACGAGGAAATTATCGTCGACTCCCCTTTTGTCGCACCGCCGGAGCCGACCCGTCCGGCCACGCGCGAGGCGTCGACACCGCCCCCGACCCGTCCCTCGACGACGGACGATAGCGACGACAACCAATAACGCATTTTCACCTTTAGTACCGAGGTTTTTGCCATGTCTATCGCCGACCGAGAAGCCCCCCGCGTCGCCGTCACCCTCGATGTATTTTTACAGACCGTCGACGGCGATGTGCCCTGTGAGACGCGAGACGCCTCCTACGATGGCGTCTTCATCGTTCGCCAAAAACCTCTTCCCCTTCGAAAGCTGATTCGCTTTCGCACCCGGCTGCCGGAGTCCGGCGACGAACTTCAGATGCTCGGACTGGTCGCCCATACGGTCAATCGCACCGACGCCGCCGAAAAGGGCAGTGATCCGGGAATGGGGATCCAGCTTTTTTCCCTCGGCAGCGATACACGCCGACGATGGCGCAAATTCATCGATGATCTCTATCAAAAAAACCCCGAGGCCCGCCGCAGCATTGAGGAAAAGCGCCGCCCGAAGATTCGCGTTCGCATCCCCAATCTTCAGATGCTGACCCGCTTTCGCACCGTCGATCTACCGAAACAAGAGCTATTCGTGCGGACACCCGACCTTCATCCCGAGCAAACCGCCGTGGACTGTGTGGTCACGCACCCGGAGACTGGCGACGAATTTGTCCTGGATGCCGAAGTCGTCGACTGCGTTGAGGGCACAGTAAAAGAGCGGGGGTTGCGCCTGCACGTCGAGATCCCCGAAGACCGAGATAAGCTCGAAGCATTTGTCGGAGGCGAGATCCCCGCCGAATCCGCCCCTCCCGCCGCGCCGCCGCAGGTTCCCGGCGGCGGCACCGAAGAATCGGATATCGGCGACGAAGAGAGTTACGCCGAGGAAGATCTCGACGACAAACTGGCAAATGAGCCAGCCGATGAGCCAGCCGATGAGCCATCAGATGAGCCAGCCAATGAGCCAGCCGATGCCGAAGCTGAAGCGCAGGAGGCCGACTCCAATGACGACACCGACGACGAGGCATCTTCATGACCGCACCACATCGGCGATCCTTTCCCGATCTGCCGTCCACCATCGAAACCGTCCATATTATCGGCATCTGCGGTAGCGCCATGGGCAGTCTGGCCGCCATGCTCACCGACCGCGGCTACACCGTACGCGGCTCCGACGCCAACGCCTACCCGCCGATGAGCACCTGGCTTGAAGAGCGCGGCATCGACATCATGCTCGGCTACGACGAGTCCAATCTGGACTGGGAGCCCGATGTCGTCATCGTCGGCAACGTCTGTCGCTCCACCTACGCCGACGCCGTGGCCACTCGGGAGCGCGGATTTGCCCATTTAAGCCTTCCGGAAGCGCTGCGGCATTTTTTCTTCGAGGACCGGCGCCCGCTGGTCATCACCGGCACCCACGGCAAGTCGACAACGACCAGTATGCTCGCCTGGATCATGACTCATGCCGGCCGCGACCCGGGCTTTATGCTCGGCGGTATCGCCGGGAATTTCGATTCCAATTATCGACTCGGCAATGGCGATATCTTCGTCATCGAGGGCGATGAATACGACACGGCTTATTTCGATAAGGTCCCCAAATTCTGGCACTACGCCCCCTTTCGGGCGACCATCAACAACGTGGAATTCGACCACGCCGATATTTACCCCGATATTGAGGCCATTGAAGGCGTTTTTCGACGCTTCGTGGAGCTGATTCCCGACGGCGGCTCTCTATGGGTCAACGGCGATGATCGCCGTGCCCTTGCCGTCTCCGAGCATGCCGAGGCCCCGCGGCGGACATTCGGCCTCGGCGAGGACAACGACCTGCGCGCCGACCAGGTGGAGCTCGCCGGGCGAAATACCCGGTTTCGAGTGATTCTGGGCGGTGAAGTACTCGGCACAATCGAGCTTCCCACCATCGGTGAATTCAATATCCGAAACGCATTGGGGGCCATGGCCATCGCCATGGACGAAGGCCTGAGCTTTGATCAGGTCCGCGTCGCCCTCGCCGAATTTAAGGCCGTTAAGAAGCGACAGGAGTATATCGGCAGCGGCAACGGCGTCGACGTATATGACGACTTTGCCCATCACCCAACGGCGGTGGCCGCCACACTTCGGGCGATGCGAAACCAATTTCCGGAAAGCCGCCTGTGGGCACTCTTTGAGGCCACGAGCAATACGTCGAGGCGTCGGGTCTTCCAGGATAAGTATCCGCCGGCCTTCTCCGTTGCCGACCAGGTCATCATATCCAGCCCTCGCGAAAAGACCGATAACCTCTCAGATAAAGAGCGTATCGACGTCGGCGAACTCTCAGCAGCAATCGGCGATCACGGTCCGACGACGCGTCTGATCCCGGACGTCGATGATATCGTCGCCACCGTCGCCGATGAGGCTCAGTCCGGCGATGTCGTCGTCGGACTGTCGGGAGCGTCCTTCGGCGGAATCCATCAGAAGTTAGTCGCCGCCCTGAAGCAGCGAGACGCCGGGGATTAAGCCTCCTTTATGCACTCCGCTCTCGAAGAGATCTTTGCCACCCATACCGGGGTAGACGCGTTGCGGCGCGTCGTCGACGTTCTGCGGCCCCGCCACAATGCGTCGGGCGAAGAGATTGATGCTTCGCTGTACGACCTCGTCGAGGTACTGCACGACGACCCGGAATTATTGTCGGCCTTTGATGAAGCAATCCGCCAGACCCTCTCCGAATCCCGCCTCGTCCACGCTCTCGCCGAAAGTGGCATCATAAAAAACCACAGCTTCTTTCGGGAGCTGCGCGGTCGCCTGATCCGGGGTGTCATCCCCGCCCAGCACCCGGAAGACGCGGCGCGGCGTCGAATTTTGACGATCTTCGACCGCAGAGACGACTGGCGCTGGATCAACCAGGCCTCCCCGCAAGCCTGGGCCGAGCTCTTCGCCCTACTGCGCCGCCATCGCCGATGGAGCCCACCTATCGATGGCGTCGCCGGCGCCATCCAGGGATTGGCTCAACGCATCGGCGCGCTGGGAATCGACGAGGAACTCAATCGCCGAGTCCATGACGTCGAAAATTACGACTCTCCTTTTCTCAATCTCGCCGTCCGGGCTCATCGATTTATCGACAACCATCGTGATGGAGCCTCCGATCCAGATTGCTTTTTGGCCCTGATGGCGACCATCGACGAATGCCGGGAGATCGTCGCCACAGTCCGGAATGAAAAAAATATCTATGGCACAAATCTTCGCCTCACGGCGACCCTCCGAAGATTAGATCAGCAATTTGAGAGACTGGAAACACTGGTCCACCTGGTTCACTCCGATAGCGACCTGGACAAAATCGCGGCGACGGTCCGACTTTTCCGATCGGTAGTGGAAGCAGAACAGACCGCCCTCAATATTGGCCGATTTCTACGGGAGAGTTCCGACCTTCTCGCCTTTCAAATCACCGAGCAAAGTGCGCGCAAAGGCCATAAATACATCACGGATTCTCGGCTCGGATATTTCAACTTCCTGCGGGCAGCCCTGCAGGGAGGAGTGATCGTCGCCCCCTTTGCGATTTTAAAGGGTCTGCTCTCTCAACTGCCACTATCACCGGCTGCCGAGGGCTTTGTCTACGGCCTCAACTACGCCGTGTGCTTTGTCCTCCTCTACGTCACCGGCTCGATTCTGGCCACCAAACAACCGGCCGTCACAGCCTCTGCAATCGCCCAGCGCATCGACGAGACGACCACCGATGACGAAGCCGTCGAGGGGGTAGCCGATGTGGTGATTCTCGTCTGGCGAAGCCAATTCATCTCCTTTGTCGGCAATATGGGAGCCGCCCTCCCGCTGGGGTTTTTCATCGCCTATGCCATGAGTACCTGGGCCAATTCGCCCATCGTCGACACCGCCGGGGCACATTATATGCTGGAAACGGTCCACCCCTGGGCGTCGGCAACTCTATTTTTTGCCGCCATCGCCGGGATATGTCTGTTTTTGTCGGGGATCATCGGCGGTGCAATCGACAATCATGTCATCTACAGCCAACTTCAGCGGCGAATCTCCGAGCACCGAGGCCTCGCTTTTTTGGGCAATCTGCGCGAGCAGATAGCGAAATATATCGCCAAACATCTCGGCAGCATCGTCGGAAATATCATCCTCGGTTTTATGCTCGGTTATGCCGGAATCGTCGGATTTATTCTGGGGTTGCCCATCGATATTCGACACATCGCATTTTCCTCAGCAGACGTCGGCGTCGTGGCCTTTGCGATGCCCGAGTTTACCTCATCGACGATCGGCGTCATCGCCGCGATCGGTGTTATCGGAATCGGCTTTTTCAACTTCCTCATCTGCTTTGTCCTCACCTTCTTCGCTGGCCTTAAATCACGTCGGGTCACCTTCGCCCAGACCGGCTCGCTGATACGCATTCTCGCTGCTCGAGCCCTGCATCGGCCATGGGAGTGGTTCTTTCCTCCCAGCGAGCCGCGCTATCACCTTCCGCCGGGTATCCCGCAAGAGTGATCGGCGAATATAAATTTTCGGCCCATCGAAATTTTTACGCAAAACTCGTTTCACATCGGCGACAATAACCTCACGTACGGCACTTTTTGACTTCAAGCGTGAGGTCCGACCATGTCACTGATGTCGCCGCTGGTATTACTGGCCGCGCTCACAGCGGGGCCAATCGACAACGCCAATCCCCTGCCCGCGACCTGTCTGAAGGTCATGCCCGTCGAGCGACCACATCGTCCTCGCCGGCGTGGCCTGCTTCCCAGCGTCGTACTCGGCTTCGAATACGCGCCCACTCATACCGGGCGCACCGACGGCGACGACGATCTGCCCTCGAGCCCGGGCAGCACCTACGCCGGTGCGAGCGCTGCCAACCGGGATCAACATCGCTCACTGAGCCGCTGGACCGTCTCCCTGCGCTGGCAGTCCCGGACGACCTCGTCGGTGGCAATCGAGCCACTTCCCTCGGCATATTCCCCGATCTGCAACGAGCTGGTTGCGCTTCGCACTGAGCGTCCGTCATCGCTCGACGAGGCCATTGACCACTGGAGTAGAACGGCCCGCCTGCAGGCGCTGATCGACCTCGTCGGGGAGGGTCACCATGACTAAACGAACCATATCGGCATCGACGGTGGTGGCATTGGTGGTCCTCACCACCGCGCTCTTCGGTATGCCACTGACGGCACAGGCCTTCGACAACGAGGAAGCATATCGATTGCGCCAGGCCATCTCCGCCTTTTCGCACGAACCGGACGTCTACGCCGTGCAAGAGCAGGTGCTGGACCACCGCGAATTCGACGACGATCGCCCCGATCGCTGGACCCGCCGCGCTCGCCTTTCCAATCTCTTGCCCAGTGTGCAGGGCCAGACCAACTGGCTCGACCAACGCGACCGGCAGGATCAATTCCGTGAAAATATCGATGCCGACGACCTCGGCACCTACGAGCCCGATAATGCCCAACATCAGTGGCGCGACAATCTGCGCTTTCGCTCCATCTACTCCCTTCGCGCGACCTTCAACCTGTCGGAGATCGTCTACAGCAGTGACGAAATGGCGATCCAACGAGAAGTGCGAAGCCGCTGGAGCATGCGCGACGACCTGATGGCAGAGGTCACGGAGATGTACTTCGCGCGCCGGCGCCATCAACTATATCTGCGCCTATTTCCCGACGAAGACCCGGAAGCCATCCTGGATCGCCACCTGAAAATCGAGGCACTCACCGCCCGCATCGATGCCCTGACCGGCGGCTGGTTTCGCCACCAACTCGAGGAGGCCCCATGAAGATCTACAGACCCTTTGCCACACTGATCGTCGCATTTGCGTTGATCGCCGGCTGCGAGCCCATGATGGACAGCGATTGCCGCAGTTCCGAGGACTGTCCCGCCAACCTATTCTGCCAGATGGGCGAATGCACCGACCTCAGCAGCGGATCAATTCCCGGTGTGAGTCCCCTCGGCGAAAATTTCGACGCCGGTAATTCCGGCGACACGACAGGCGACGCTGCGATCGATGAGCCGCCTCACCCCTGCCCCGACGCCCCGGCTGCTGATAGCGAAAATCTAGTCTTAAATGAATTTCTCGCCAACGTTCCCATGGGGCCCGATGGGGACGCCAACGAAGACGGCGTTCGCCACTACCACGACGACGAATTCGTGGAATTGGTCAATCTCGCCGACACGACCATCGATCTCACAGACGTAGCCCTGCTAAACGATACGGACGTCCGCTTTACATTCCCCGAAATTTGTCTGGAATCAATGCACGCCATCGTGGTCTTCGGCGGCCTCGAATTCGGTGCAGAGCCCCCTGAAGGAGAGGGGTTTATATCTCTGATCTCCGAGACCTGGTTTCGCTACGCGCAGGGAGGCGGGCGAGTCGTTGTGCGCGCCGCCGACGGTGAGACCATCGCCGACCACAGCTACGGCAGCCATCCCGACGGCTCACTCACCCTGGAAGATGAACTCCACGGTGACCACTATACGCCACATAGCGCGTTGGCCGACGACGACGCCCTCTTCAGCCCGGGGACGTGCGCCAACGGCCAACCCTTTCCAACTGGTTGTGTCGAGGATAGTAGCGATCCGGAACCCGACGATGCCTCAGACACCGAATCTGTCGACGAAGACGAACACGAAGACGACGACGGCGGCAGCGACTTCGCCGACTCCAAGCCCTCGGGCTGACAGATGACTCAGCGGAGCCGATTCAAGATCATCGCTTCCTGTCGTTGGCCCGGCGATCGTCCTTTATGTACCTCCGTGATCTCGCCGTTCTCGTCGAGAAAGATCACCCCTGGCATCACGTGCTGACGATTGGGAAGGTCCATGCCCAGTGAGCGCAAGACCTCCTGATTCGTGTCGGCCAAAATCGGAAAATTCAGGCCCATCCGGTGCATCAATCGCTGATTCACACAGCGAGGGGCATCGGAGAGACCGAAGACTGCGCCGTCCTGACGTTTTACCTCGTGGAGTTTCTCCGACAACACTCGCAATTGCCTCTGGCAAACCGGGCAATTCGCATCTTTCATAACCACGATGGCTACCGTTCGTCCCGGCGCCAATTCATCTAGACCGACCTGCTCCCCGCCCGGCAATACGACCGAGTTCGCAGCCCGCTGCGTTTCACTCACGGCTGGGTCATCGACGGCTGCAGCCGAGGTGTCCACCGACTGATAGCTCAGATGTACGCCGGCGGCGACTCCCACCGCCAACCCCATAAGAGGAGCCAGGATAAAAAGCGCAATGATGAATGCCCTTCCGCCACGTGGAATTATCATCGTTTTCACTCCGTCGTTAAGAACTCGCCCGAACAGTCCGAATATCATCACCCATTTTTCAAAGGCGATCACCTATCATTTCTATTCCCTGCGCGTCGCCGATCTTGAAAGCTCAAAACAAAGCAGCCCCGCCGGCTGGTGCTGCCGGCGGGGCAATATACTTTTCTACGCGCTGATAGAATCTCTCAATGCGACATTGGTTGTTTCTCAGTTAATTTCGCCGCCGCCGCCGCCGAATCCATAACCGACGTTGATTCCGACCAGGTGGGAGCTGAGCTGATAATTTCCATCCACGTTGCCGTTGGCAATCTCTCGCTCTCGCAGGTAGATGAAATTATATCCCAGGTCAGCTCGGATCCCCATCATCGTATAGCCGACACCGGCGCCAAACACATGGCGATTATTGTCGGGAAGCGAGGGGGCCACCGTCTCGTCGGGTACCGGCGTCATATCGAAGGCAAAGCCGAGGCGTGCGTTCAACGAATCGGTCAGTGAATATTGAGTGCCGAGTCGAACCGCGACGGCGTCTTCCCAGTGACCCGGAATCACCGTCGACGGCTCCGTCTCTCCCGGCTCACCCTGCGGGCTCTGCTGGCTAAATTCGACCTCCACCTCATCATAGGTCGACCAGGTCATATAATTGACATCCAGCCCCACCCACAACTCGTCCATCGGACGATAACCGATTCCGGCGTTGAGCGTATGCGGCATGGTAATGCTCGTCGAGATCTCCTGATCGAGCATTCGCTGTTCAAAGGGCGTGCCCTCGACGTCCTCGCTAAAATGTGCGTTGCCGTCGTAATTGATCCGAGCGGCGCTGCGGTAGTTGACGCCCACCGTAATATTTTCGGAGGGGCGGAACATGGCGGCGGCCGTGCCACCGAAGCCATATCCGCTCCCGCCGAGGATGACGTCGACCTCCCGATCATGGCGAATCATCGCCGTTTGCTGAAGGCGCAACGAGGCAAATAAAACCTGCATCCCGGCAGAAACACTCAGTTCTGTTCCCGGGATCTTATAAGCTACGTTGGGGTTCAGGTTGAACGTCTCCAGATCCTGGCTGACCAATGCCTCTCGGCCCACCCAGTCTTCTGGCCACTCGATTCCCAGTCCCCACGTATAGGCAGCGCCGAGTCCAACGGTAAAATCGTCGGTGACGGGAACGGCGGCGTGGAAATTGGGCGGCGGAAAGACCTGAGACACCGAATCGGTGTTAAACTGGTCGTCTCCGGGATGCTCGTAGCTAACGGAGGGCATGATCGTCGTATTGCCCACGTAGACATTGAAATCATCCAAAAACGCCATCGACGCCGGATTGTAGAAGTTGGCGTTCGGCTCATCCGGATTGGCGACGGCAACCCCCGCCATGCCCGTAGCCGTGGCGCTATGTGCCGTATTGGCGAATCCCGCTGCGAAGGCCGCCTGCGGGGCGACCAATGCCGCCACTGCCAGGCTGATACCGACAAGATACCGTTTCCTCATGTCACTGCTCCTATGTCCATCACTCGTTGCAACTTCTGTGATCTATCGCTTCTCGTAGATTCGCCTTATTCCGACAGGCAGTCCTCGGCGCTCAAACCGCCGGGTACGAATAATTCGCCGCCGTCTTCCTCGTAGCCCTCCACCATCCAACCGACCGCCTGCTCACGCGCACATTGAGCGGCTTCAAACTCATCATCACTCGGGTCTACGACGGCCATAAAGGCATGAGAGACATCCTCGAAGGTCGTCTCGTCCAGCGGTATACCCAGCGATCTTGCCAACGCATCAGTGCTCCGATTGACGATGACTCGATCGTCTACCGCCATCTGCAACAGAAATTCGCTCTCCCCCACATATTCCGTACAGACATCTCCAGCGTCTCCAACGGACTCGCACATCCATCCGTCGTCGCAGTCGCTGTCATTATCACAGGAGTCGCCGATAGTGGGGCCAAAGGTATCTTCATCGCTGTCATAGGTCAGCGTGCGATGCCCGCCTTCGGCATTGCCACTAAAGGCCACCGGATCGATTCGGTCCGCCAACCACTGCACCATCGTCAGCGATTGGAAAAGCTCCAGATCGCCGGGCTCAAGGCCCATCGCATCCAACAGCGGCGCACCGATATCGGAGACCCCTTCTTCGTCGCCTTCCAGAATCCACTTCATGCGCCCACCGGCGGTGTGCAACACCGAGTTATCGACCGCCGGCTCAAGAGCCGTAAAGGGAACCCCCAGAATTCCACCGAGGCTGGCGCCGATATAGGAAATGTCGCCACCGAATAGCGGCTCCGGTTGTCCCGGTTCATCATCGAGCAATTCCTCAAAGAGATTCTCCAGCCCGCTTTCGTCTCCGTCGCCCTCAATAACGGCGACCAATGTAAAGAGGTCGACGATGGATTGTACGAAATTGCCCTTACTTGTAACCAGATCTTCGCTGAAGAATCCGTCACCCGAGTCGGCGGGGAATGTCTCCGGATGTGGCGAATCAGCGCCCATCGAGCGGCCGCCGTGCAGCGCAAAGTCCATGGCCACCGTGGCTTTGCAACTCGGATAAGCAGCGGCCTCATTTGCCATAGCCACAATTCCACCGCGAGAGCGGTCAGAACCCAATCCATGCTGGGCAATCATTATATCAAAGGGCCGCTCACAGATCTCCGCGCCCTGATCCTCTTCCGGAAGATATACGCTGATACCGACTCTTTCGTCACCTTCGCCGACGACTTCTTCGGCGGTATCGACGGCGAGCGATGTAAATTCTCCGCCCGTATAAACGGCGCGCAGGTTGGTGGTATCGATCATCGCGCCCGAGCCGTCGGGATCGTCGATCTCATCGTCCAATTCGACGAGGTGGTCGTCCTCACCATTACACGCTTCCTCGACCTCACACTCGCGCTGCGCCATAAGCGAGTCGCGCTCATCAAGGACCGCCATCGCCCGCGCTCGATATCGAATCATCGAAAATGTCGGGTTCTCCGGTTCAAATGCCCAGGCGACCGCCAAATCCTCCCGGTCCGTCTGTGTTAGATTGTCCATCAGGACCCAGAAAAGCTGGCTCTCGAACCCTTCTCGCACTGGCTCCAATTGTTGCGCCAACGCATCGTCGAGCACATCAATGGTGCTCTCTCCATTCTCATCAATGAGGGGGCTTGGATTTCGAATAAAGACGAATAATGGAGGCGCTTGAACGGGTCGGCCGTTCTCGCCAATGACGGTCTGCAACAGCGCCGGGGCATGTAGCACCTGAGGAGCAAGCGAGATGAGCGGCTCATACACGATCCGATCCCACTCTTCTTCGTAGCGCACGGTATATTCATCATCGGAGAGCAACCCGAAACTATCGGCGTCAGCGATTAGAAGTGAGTCCGTATTCACCGTATCCGGGTCGACCTTACCATCGAGGGGAATCCACCCCGGTGCATGACTCGAAAATCCGAGGCGATGATTCAGCGATTCCAAAATCGCCTCCGTCATCGGGTCGGCCCCCTCGGGAATCGGCAGGTTCACCGTCCCGTCCTCCTGGTCGACCATCAATAGATTGGGGAAGGGAACCTCACCGGTCGTGGGGTCAAAAAGCACGAAGGTATCGGTCCATGTAAACCAACTCCACACCGACGCCAGGTCGGTGTAGTCCAGGTCGGTCTGCGCTTCGATAGTCGCCATCACGGGCTGTAAAACGTCTCGAAGCCCCTGAATTGCCCGGGCATCCTCATCGCTGACGACGCTGAGGGTCGACTCTCCGTCCTCATCGAGCAGGTCAAAGGGCTGGAGGGCCAGATACATCGGTGCTTCGGGGATGATTCCATGGCCGCCGTCTGCCTCCTCGATATCCTGAGTGGCGAACGCAAAATACTGCTTGCGGGTGTCCATCGACTCGTCGGGTACGATATCGAGGACATGCGCCGGCGACGCCTCGCCGGTGCAGGGATCGACGTCTTCGTCGCGGTAGGTCACGCTGATATCTTCGATGCGCTCCCAATCCTCGCCGTC
>SKQC01000476.1 GCA_007119175.1 Myxococcales bacterium
ACCGTAAATTCTGGATCGTCGACCTCGTCGGATTCGATGTGGCATTCAATTGCCTGCTCACACATCACCTCTCGGCACTCCTCTTCGTAATTGCTCAGCAGTTCATCGACGGCCGCCTGTATCTCGGCATCCTCATCGGGCTCTTCTTCGGGCTCGAGGGAGTCGTCGGTTTCTTCGACTGCCGGCTCGTCGGGCTCTTCGGCGGTTTCTTCTTCCTCATCGCAGGCAACGATGAAAATCGCCAACAACGCACATCCGATCCATATACCCAGCTTTTGCATCGAGGATCTCCTCTCTTCTTTGAAATTCACTAATTTCAATACCAACGCTATAGACTATAGAACGTCGAAAACGCGCTTGCCATACCTCGTACGAGGTATGCCAGGTCATCGCGCTGACAAGAAGTAAGCGTTTAGTGGGGTGACGAAGTCATGCACTGAGACGCCCGGAAGAGTTCGGGTTGGCAGTCCGAAATGCGGCCAGGCTGGCCGCGGGCCCCGGGGGGGCTGAACGCTTACGACAAGGAGCTTTGACAGTTCATTGCCCGATTCACTACACGGGAAACTCGAAGTGAGGACGGCGACCGGAAAAATTTTTAAGCCGGGTCGAAGAAATATTACCGGGCACCGAAGGTGTTTTTGGCTCCACGATGACCCGTAAGCGACGTGTGACGAGAAGAATATGGCCGAGCAAGAGGCGACGGTAATTACTGGCGAGCACGGACTGGCCGAGGAGGAGGTCCGTGCTGCCGAGGCCCATCGCGGGTTTGTGCGGGAGATGGATAATACGCTCGGCAAGGCATATGGGACGGGCGGGGCGATCGTGATCGCCGTGATGATGGCCGTCGTCTTCGTGGGCTGGTTGATGGGTTGGTTGAGCTATCTCACCCTGTGGATTCCCGGCCTGACCGCGGCGTTGTTGGCATTATATCTGGTCCGGCGCTGGATCTACGCCCGCCGAGATCGACTCCGGGGGCAGGTCGAAAAATATTGTGAGGCCAATGAAATTTCCCCGGATACCCTTCGGTGTTATTACGAAGCGGAACAGATGTATCCCTTCTTTACGGGCATCTTCGAGGAGTTGCCCCGTCAACTGTCTCGCGAAAGGCAGGCCGCTGAGCAATAGGCACACTTCATTTCGAGCCCCCAGGCCGGAAATCCGATGACCTTTCAAATCGCCAGTCTCGTGCAGTGGCTCGACTACGGCGGGGTGATGCTTATTCCCATCGCCCTGGCGTCGCTGGTGGGGCTGGCCTTATTCGTGGCTCGATGGCTGAGTCACCGTCCACAGCGAGTGATCCCGCAACAGGTACGCACCGAGGTGGTCAAGGCCGCTGACGATGGTGATTGGGAAAAAGCTTCTGAGGGCTGCGGGGGCGATAATAGTTCGCCATTGGGCCGGGTTTTTCTGGAGGGCCTGCGCTTTCGAAGTGCTGAACGGCCGGATATCCGGGAGGCCATGGAGAGTGTGGGCCGTCGCGAGATGAGTCGGCTGGAGCGCTATGTGGGCGCTATCGGAGCGCTGGCATCGGTGACACCGCTGATGGGTCTTTTGGGCACTGTATTCGGTATGATTCGCGTCTTTCAGGGGGTAGTCGAAGAGGCCGGAGCCGATGGACTCGTCGACCCCACGGCATTGGCCGGAGGGATCTGGGAGGCCCTGGTGACCACGGCAGCCGGGCTGGCCGTGGCGATCCCGCTATATCTGGGATATCGCTATCTTCTGGGGCGAATCGATCGCCTGGCCGTTGACCTCGAGGAGGCCGCCGGGGAATTGCTCGACATACTGGCGCCGCCACCGCGGCAGGTGGGCTCGGTCAAAGCCCTGGAAGTTGCCGAGGACGACGGCGACCATGACGACGGTTCTGCGGAGCGCCTTAAAGCGGAGGGAGCGTGAATTTCCGCGGCGATTCCGGACGAAAGGGACGCGTCGAGGCCACGCTTGAGCTGACGCCGCTGATCGATGTCATCTTTTTGTTACTCATCTTTTTCGTCATGACCACGACGCCGGCGATGAGCGCCGTGGAGCGCCTCGATATCGATCTTCCGGGCGCCTCCAGCGGTGATGCTGTCGATGCCGACGAGGAGCTGCGAGTGGTGGTTCGGATTCACCCCGACGGCGGCATCTTTATCCGCGAGGGCGAGGCCGAAGAGGAGCGCCCCGTCGACGACCTGAGAGCGGAGATGCAGGGCCTTTATGAGCGCCATCCCCAGGCCGTTGTCTGGGTGCAGGGTGACGTCGACGCCAGCCACGGCTCGGTCATCGAGTTGCTCGATATTACCCGCCAGGTCGGCTTTGCCCGGGTCCATATGGCAGTGCGACCCGATTAAACAGGGGTAAATCTTGCACCTACATGCACTGCTGTTACGGTACATCTAGAGGCGATCCGCCGACGAATCTGGAGCTTATTCTGTGCGACTGGCAGTCATATTGGTTTTTGTAAGTGTGGTCTGCGGATTGGTCTATTTTATCTTCTCGCATCCAAGCCTCGATGAATTGGAGCGAATCGAGCGCGAATTAAGGGCGTTGGAAACTCAGAACCAGGAGCTGGCGACGGAAAACGAGGAGTTAGAACGCCAGATTCTGGCATTGCGCGACGATCCACGCCTCGCCGAGCGAAGGGCCCGGGAGTCGGTCGGCCTGGCCAGGCCCGACGAGTTGATCTTTCAATTCGAGGAGTCCACCGAAGAGATGAGCGTTCGCGTCCGCTTAAACGTCGCTTCCGACGGGTTGGAATTGGCCGGAGAGACCGTTGAGATCGCCGACTTGCTCGATGGGCTAAACGGGTTGCACGAAGAAATGCCGCAGGCTGTACTGGAGGTAGACGTCGACCCGGAGGTGACGCCGATTGAGCGACAGCGAGTCGTTGATATCGTCGAGGAATCGTCGATCAGCGCGACCAGATGGGACGAGGGGTAGAGTCGAGGACGGCCGACAGGGAATGTCGGCTTGAAGAAGCCATGGAGGCTAAATATGAATACGCAAAAATCGAGCACAATAAGCCGGGGAGAGCCTCGTTTGCGACGGGAGCGGCGGCGAATTGCGGTGGCCGCCGCGGTGGCCATGATCGCCTATGCCACCGGCGTCGTCGGCGTGGCGACGATATCAGCGGTGATCAATGCAGTGGTCGTCGCCGCCCTGGGTTTTGCTTTGGGCTATGTGCAGTTTCAGCGGCGGCGCGCATCCGGAATCGACGGGGCGATGACCGGGTTGGGCGAAGCGCTGTTGGCGCTGGCTACGGCGCTGATTGCTGCCCGTTGGATGGCCGGGGTTGGGGTGGAGGCATTTGTCCTGGTCTTTTTGGTGG
>SKQC01000072.1 GCA_007119175.1 Myxococcales bacterium
CGGTTTATGAGACCCAAAAACGGTCTGCTTACTTCCAAACGATGGAGCTGCGAAATCGATCTAAATTAATATGATGACGACGCCATCTCCGAGGCTTGCGACTGGGCATCGGCGATGGCCTCGCCACCGACATCTTTTATAAAAGCGAGTGATCTGGCTCCACACGATCGGCGTCAGGGCCAGACTCCTCGATATCCGCGGCGTTGAATTCGGCGTATTCACTGGCAAAGGTGGATATCTGACTCCATCCAAACCCCAGCGCAGCCAATAATAGCACCAGCAAAACGGCGCCGATGGCAGCGTCGATTGTCGCTTTTTTAGTCCACCTTCGGCCCCTCATTCCGATGACACAGATCACGCCGACGATGGCGATGACAATCATGCTTATCAACCCGATCAGGCCGACCTGCCAGATCATCTCCATTCCCACCTCGATCAGGCCGCTTCGAGCCTCCGGCCTCGCAAACTCCACGGCCTCCAGAACCTCTTGTCCCTGCCTGACCATCGCGACGATCGTCGCCGAAGCAATCGACAAGAGCGCGGCTAAAACCGCCACATATTGACTCGGCGGACGTTGTTCATCGAAATTTCCGACAATTTCGCCGCTCAACGAGGTCAACGCGCACCCAAATCCGCCGACGAGGACCGCCACGGCGATGATCAAACGCGCCGAGGTTCTCACCTCGTCGCCCCCCGCGCCGATACCGACGAACGCAGCGATGGCGACCATCATGGTCACGACCACGCAGATCAGCGCGCCGATAATACCGGCCTTTCCATCTCGCTGTGCGCCCAGGTTCGAGGTCACTCCGATACCCAGGGCTGCTCCCCCGGCCAATACGGCGGAGATTATCCCACCGATCAAGGCGACGGACATTCCCGCCGCAACGCCCCTGCTTAAGAACCGAAATTGATTGCCCCAATCCTGGGTCGACCGAAACTCCTCCAATTGACCGGAGAGGCTAACTCCGACGCCAATGGATGCCACGATGACGACTAATACCGGCCCCAAAAGCCACAGGGCCGGCGGAAAATGCCGCTTTTTTCCCACCGCGCCAAACCCCGTCTGCACCAATAGCCACAATCCGCCAATCACGGCCAGCGCACCCATTGGATATAGCCAAATACCGCACTCGCGAAAGATCTCCGTAATTACACTCATCACTTCTCTCCATCCTTGAGTTCTGTGATTTCGCTCTTTTGTAATTACTGCTTGTAAGCGTTCAGCCCCCCGGGGTCCGCGGCCAGCCTGGCCGCATTTCGGGCCGTCAGCCCGACCTTTTCAGGGCGCTTTGGCGCATGACTTCGTCACCCCACTGAACGCTTATTACTGCTTTCCCCCATTACTTCACCTGGTATCCGACCTCGCGCAGACTTCGCGCGTGGCCCCTACGTCACATCGGCGGTGCCCATTCGCTCGAGCCTCTCCAGCACCTGATCGAGCTGTCGATGCACGGCGTCGTCGCCCTCGAAGTGGTGGTGCAAGGCGCGGGCAAGGGGCACGATGGCGCTTTCGATCAATCCCAATTGTGTCTCCAGAACCTGTTCGAGTCGATCCGGGATGTCGCCGCCCACATCGACTCGCAACTCGCCGCTTTGAATTGCTTCGGTGACGCGAGCCAAGGCATCGGCGTTCTGGGCGACATCGCTGGCTCCATTTGTAGCCGGCTCCTCTACCACCGGCGCCTTCGGCGCGCTGAGCTTCGCGCTTTTATCAGCCATCGTCGCCAGAGCCTGATGAATCTCGCCTAAATGCTCGGAGAGGTCGCGGCGATCGAGGGCTCCCTGCACGTCTTCGACGCGCTGCACCAACGTGGCCAGCGGCCCGGCCACCCGGGCTACCGGGTCGTCGTCGCCGCCCCCCATCATGCGTCGACGCTTAAATTCGCGCTTGAGTTCATCCCACCGCTCTTCTTGCTCTTCCGTTAGCTGCTCGCGAATCTCGGCGAGCTTCAATAAATTCGCCTCCGCCCCCGTGGTCAGCGTCTGCGCCTCGTTCTGATAATGATCGTCGATGAGCTGATTGACCTCGTCCTCATTCATCGCCGGCACCACGCGCTCGGCGAGACCGCGCATATTGCGATAGCTTCCCTGCAGCAAAAACGGGGGCTCATTTCGATAGTCGTCGTCCTGGCCGGCGGAGCGGATATATTGCTGATTGACCGCCAATACGACGTCTCGAACCTGCAGGAATTTTTCGAGCACCTGCACGATTTGGTTTGCGTCGACCGACGAATAATCGTGCTGCATCTCGGTCAGCGGGATCTGCTCGCCCTCGGCAATCCGGATAAAGCGATCGACGTCCTCGCGGTCGCGACCGATAAGCGAGGCCGTAGCCTCGTTGGCGGTCAGCGCGTTTTCAATATAGCTGCGCTCAAAGGCCGTTCGATTGCCGTCGAGAATATCGCCCAGATTATAAATATCAGCGCGGTTGGCGAGCATATCGGGAATCCGAAATCGCTCGCCCGATTCAGTGTAGGGGTTTCCACCCATGACCACGGAGAAGCGCTTTCCGCGCAGGTCATAGGTCTTCGACTCACCGTCCCACACACCGTCGACGCGGCGAGTGGCGTCACATAACGAGATAAATTGCTGCATAAACTCCGCCGAGACGTGTTGGACGTCGTCGATATACAGCATGACGTTATTGCCCATCTCAAAGGAGAAATTGAGCTTTTCGATCTCCTGGCGAGCTGTCGCCGTCGGCGCATTCGCCGGATCGAGCGAGGTCACCTCATAGCCCAGCGACGGGCCATTGATGCGCACGAACATCACTCCCAGTCGGCTGGCGACATACTCCATCAACGTCGTCTTTCCGTACCCCGGAGGTGAGATCAAAAACAACAATCCGCTGCGGTTCGCCCCGCCGGAGTCGCCGGCCGTGCCCATCTGAGTAGCCAGGTTATCGCCGATCAACGGCAGGTAGACCTCGTTGATGAGTTGATTTCGCACAAAACCGGTCATCACCGTCGGCTCCAAGCTATCGACCTCAAGCCGCACTTTTTCGCGCTCCACCATCTCGTGGGTTCGACGGCGATAATCTCGCCAGGCCGGCACGTGCTCATCGATATATTGACGAAGCCGCGTCAAAAAGGCGTCGAGTCTCACCTCGATCGTCCCATCTTTGATCCGCGCGTGCTGTCCACGAAGTCCCTCCACTTTAAGGCGAGTGCGCACCTCCGAGGTCTTTCGCTCCAGCCGGTCGCCGACGAGCAACATGCCCACCGCCTCGGGGATGACGTGATCGACATCGTCGTCGATCTGTCGCTCCACGAATCCACGCAGCCAGGCATCGAC
>SKQC01000445.1 GCA_007119175.1 Myxococcales bacterium
GGTCAGCGAGGGCCGCTCAGGGGCGGACGAGTCAGAGTTGCGTTGTGGATCGGTGGAACTCACGAGTGCCATCCATGGCAACGAGGCGACATTGAAGTCGTCGGACGGACTCGAAGTGTAGATGGCAACACGAAAGGAACAACTTTTTTGCCCGGATGGGCCCAGACCTGGCAGTCATGGGTTCTCGGTGCGAACGGGCTCCAGATGATGGATCGGCGCACCATCGCCGAGCACTCCCCAGGCGTCGTGACCGAGGCAACTCGTGACACCATCAGTATCGGCAACACAGACGTAGGATGACCCGACGGCGACATCGTCGACGGCCACCCCGAAGTCCACGTGTGCCATCTCCTGGACGGCGCTTGCGGGCTGCCCGTCGATCCAGCCGTCCTGGTCCCATCCTGCGCAATATAATTGTTCATCGCTGACGGCACAGACCACAGCCGGGCCGACCTCTAGCTTCTCCCAATCGCCATCCAAGACCAGTGGTTCGTCGTCGTATAATGAGCCCGGGACGCCCGTAAAATAAACGCCCTGCCCCCAGCAAACGAGGTCTGAGTCGGCAGTAATCGCGCAGCTAAATTGGTTGCCTACAGCGACTTCCGTAAATTCATATTCGTAGTCGACTTGCCCCACCTGCTCGGTCGCGCTGTCGGTGCCAAAACCGAGCTGGGCTGCCTCATTTGAGCCCCAGCAATAAATCTCCCCGTCGTCGGTGAGCCCGCAGCTATGGTCGAGTCCGGCGGCCACCGACAAAAATGCCTGATCTGAGTCCACCAGATGCGGTCGCGTCTCCGCATCGCCGGCTGGGGCGCCTGTCTGACCGGCCTGGTTGGAGCCCCAGCAATAAATCTCACCGTCGTCGCTCGTGGCGCAGGCGTGGGTATTCCCGGCGGCGACCTGAACAAAATCCTCGTCGGAGTCCACGTCCGTCGGCTCCAGGGCAGTTTGCTCGCCGATGCCGGTGCCCAGTCGTCCCTCTTCGCCTTGTCCCCAACAGCGCACGGGAGCTGCCGAAGAATCCCCAAATTCAATGCCACAGGCAAAACCATCACCCAGCGCCAACTGCTCGGGCGCCCACTGAGGAAGTGGCTCCGGGACGCTATTATGGCCCGGGCGATCGGTCTGAAGCTGGAAATGCTCATTGCGGCCCCAGCAGTAGACATCGTCAGTGCCACGCTCAAAGCCACACATATTGAAATTATTGGTTACCAGCCCCTCGAGGCGAAGCTCATCGTTGGCGACCGGTTCCAGCTCCATGCGAAGCATCGATCGGCCATCACCAGCCTGGCCAAAGGCATTGCTACCCCAGCACCACAAATCGCCAGTCGTATCGATGCCACAGGCATGGCTATTGCCGGCAGAGACCGTCGACCACTGCTGCCCGCCGGGTACTTCAGCGGGAACGCTGCGATTGTCGAAGCCACCGTCGCCGAGGGCACCAAACCGGTTTTCACCCCAGCACAGCGCATCTTCAGTATCGGTGACGCCGCAGACGGTATGGCCCATTGACGACGCCTCCACAAAGGGGGCATCGGCCTCCACGGCGCCGGGACTCAGGACGGCGTCCAACGAAGTATCCCGGCCCATCTCGCCGCTGGCGTTATAACCCCAGCAATGCAGCTCACCACTCTGCGTCAAAGCGCAACTCGACGTCACTCCCGTGTTCACGGCCACAGCGGGCTCTCCGATATCAACTTCAGTCGGCCCCAGAATCTGGTCGGTGACTACCGTGGGATCAACGGCGGCTGCAAAATTTCGTCCCCAGCAATAGATGCTGCCCTCCGCCTCGACAGCACAGGCATGAGCCGGGGCCGTCGACACATCGATCATTTCTCCGTCGAGCGGAACCTGAACCGGAGTCGGCGATAAATCTGCACCGTTTGATTGCCCCAATTCGCCGGAGAAATTCGATCCCCAGCAGTAAATCTCTCCGTCGTCGGTGACACCACAACTATACTGACCGCTGGCATCGACCTTCGAGAAAGTCTGTCCCCCAATGGAGGTCGGAACCAGAATCGACTCCGACGGTGTGGTGCCGACCTGGCCCAATTGATTAAATCCCCAGCAATAGGTCTGGCCGTTCTCATCCCAGGCACAGTAGTGGACGTGACCGACGGCGACACCGACAATCGAGGAGCCAATGGGAACCAGAACGGGCTCGGAGTTCTGAGCGGCCACCTGGCCCTGCTGACCGGAGGCCCCGTGAAAGTCAGAGCCCCAGCAATATAATTCGCCCTGCCAGGTGACCCCGCATGTTACTCCGGCGCCGGTCTCGACGTGCCGCCAGTTTTTGTGGCTTACGACGACCTCGGCCTGGGCCGACAGCTCGCCCACTGATGCGATCACCGTCGTCCCCCCCTCGGCAACCCCGGTCACCACCCCGGAGCTGTCGACGGTGGCCACGGAGTCATTGTCGCTCTCCCAATCAATTTCAGCACCTTCGACTGCGCCACCGGTATCGTCGGTGACCACGGCGTTCAAGGTCACAGACTCGTCGATCGCCAGCGATAACGCCTCCGGACTGACCGCGATATCCTGCGGACCGGAGGTCGTATTCTGGTTTTGGTGTTGATTCTGATTCTGGTTCTGGTTCTCCGACGTATTATTCGTGCCGATATTCCAGTCATTTTCATCATCGTTGCTCGTTGCGTCACCACCACAACCGACGAGGCAAACGAGCATGATGATGATCATCAGTCGCCAATATTTCGAGAGGTCACTATGAGGTTTCATTTTATTCCACGGCCATCGGAAGCGGTGATTGTTTTCGACAATCCGCAAGAATGACAAAACGGCACCGCGATGACAACTGGTGCCGTCCGTCAGGGTGTGCTCCACCTGCGTCGCTTCGCTCAGATCAACCTCGCCTCCAGTGTCACCTCGTCGACGCCGGGAGTCAGCAATTTGGACATCGGACAATTGTCTCGAGCCACTTTAGCGGCTTCCACAAATGCCTCCTCGTCGATACCGGGAACGGTCCCGACTACGTCGAGGTGAATGCGCGAAACACGGAATCCGCCCTCGATCTCGGTCAGAGTCACGGTGGCGTTTGTCTCGAGTTTATCCGGCACATTGCCCGCCTGACTCAGCCCGTCGGACAGCGCCATATTGAAGCAGGAGGAATGGGCAGCGGCGATAAACTCCTCGGGATTGGTTCGCCCTTTATTGCGCTTATTGGTGAATCGGGTGGCGAAGGTGACATCCAGCCCCTCGAAAGCACCGCTGTCGGCAGACGTCTTTCCCGCACCGCCCTTCAGATCTCCGCTCCAAACTGCCGATGCACGTCGTTGAAATTCAGTCATTAATTTCTCCTATTCGAATATGAGATCCAATTATTTATTGCACATGAACAGGCGGCAAGAATCTACGCACCAGCATGGTTTTGTAAAGCAATTGGCCGGAATTTAGCCCTGATGTCAGTCCGTTAATGGAAATATTACCAACAACCACCGGTGGTGAAACGCAGCGCCAGAGATCCCCTTCCCCACGGGGTAAGGAGAGCACTGGAGGCCTTGGTGACCTCCGATGGTTTTTGGGACAAGCTCTGGCGTCGCTGTTGACCTCCAGTGGTCGCTGAAGGGTAGCTAACTCGACCGCGGCCGGTGCTCTTCGTCAGAACTGCTCTCGGCCCGCACCCGGTCTCGAAACTGCTCTACGAATTCGTCGACCGAAGCCCAATCGGTATATTCGTAGTCTCGGCTGGTATCGACCTCGCCCAGGCGCTTGCGCACGATCCTCTTCATGATCAACGTTCGAATAAACCCGTACTGGGAAAACGGTATCGCCCCGGCAAAAGAGGCGACGAGCGCCGGTTGCCAATCAAGTTCTTCGAGAAATCCATCGATGAGATTGGTGATCTCCTCGCGGGATCGCTCGTCGTCCTCTGAGGCCGTCAGGCTCACCGAGAAAAACGCCGACGGCATCGCCCGCAGAGTTTCGCGATTTTTCTCAACCCACTTCTGAATCGATCGCGGAAACCTGCCCATATGAACCGAGGCGCCGACGACAATCGCAGAATAGTCGTCGACTCCGAAGTCCCGTGGCAGCTTGTCGACATTATAGCACTCGGCCTCCAGTTGCTGCTCGCCGAAATCGGCGGCCATATGGTGGGCGATTTTTTTGGTCTGGCCCTCACCGGTTCCGTAGATGATGGCAATTCGCGTCGACATGGTCACTCTCCTTGGCCGTCTGCTGTGCTAGCTCCCAACAAAGGTAGTTGCGAGAGAGCACCGACCAAAAATAGCCGAGTTCTCAGAAATCTGATGGTTCGCGGATTGCGAATCATCTCTACGTCATCAGCCACCATTGGAATTCCGCCGCCACCACCGACTCTGACCGGGTTTTCGGCGACACGCCTCGACGTCCGGCATAACCATTGCAGTATAAACCGTCGAAATGTTGAACGAAGCCTCCGATGGGAGAATGGCAATGCCAAAATTTCTGGTCCTATTACTCGCACTATCTCTAATTCCCCTGGCCTGCGGCACGGCTGATGGAGACGATGACAACGGAGACTGGAATATCGACGAGGAGAATGGCGCAACTTCGGCTCCGGCCAGTTGTCCCGACTCCTCGCAGGGATACGACTACCTATCTGAGGACCCCGATTTTTGCGCCACCGTCGATGTCTCCTGCCCCGACGAGGCAGAAATTCCCTTTCTCGACGAGGACTGCGGATGCGGATGCGTCGACGCCGGCCAGCCCCCCCAATCGATTGATGAATGCCCCTCTGAGGAGGATGGATACGATTATATCTCCGAAGAGCCGTTGGAATGCGCAGCCATGGTTATCGGATGTCCCGCCGGCCAGGAGGTATTTTTCGACGACGAGTGCGGCTGTGGCTGCGTCGACAGCGAGCCCGCTGGAAAATGTGCCCCCGTCGACGCCACAGGAGCAGGCGATGTCTGTCCCGGCGAGCCGCTCTACGGTTTTGACGGCTCCGAATGTGTCAATATCGTGGCCGACAGTTGTGTTTGTGAGGGGCCCGGCTGTGGCGAATTAACGAATTTCATCGAGGAATGCGAAGAGGAATACGCCCCCTGTATCGACGGCACCTGTGAGCCAATGGATGCCGTCGGCGACGGCATGTGCGACGAATTTCATGGCTGGGCATATATCGGCGGCGAAACCGCCGACGAGGCATGCGTCGGCATCTCAGGCTGCGAGTGTGTCGGCGATGACTGCCCCGAGCTCATCGACGAGTACGACGACTGCACACAGCGCCACCAGCTATGCAGTGAATAGGCCTCTCAGGCATCGCGATTCTCCTCTTGTACATCCTGCATCATTTGTCATTGACGCCACGGCCTCTCGACCTACCCTCGCGCTGATGCGGCCCGACGTTCTTAAAGTACTTATTTGAAGTGAGCGTATAATGAGCAGTGATGACGAACGCGAATTCGACCTCGTCTTGTGGGGCGCCAGCGGTTTTACAGGCTGTCTGGTCGCACATTATCTGGCCAGTCACGACGAGTGTGCCGAGCTCGACTGGGCCATCGCCGGGCGCAACGAGGAGAAGTTGCGCGATGTGCGCTCCGGGCTGGGCGACGACTTCGAAGATCTGCCGATCCTATTGGGCGACAGCTTTGACCGGCCGAGCCTGGACGACATCGCCGCGCAAACCCGCGTCGTCTGCACCACCGTCGGGCCCTATTCTGAATTCGGTAAAGAATTAGTCGCCGCCTGCGTGGAGCACGGAACCGATTATTGCGATCTCACCGGCGAATCCCATTTCGTACGACAGATGATCGACGCCCACCACGACACTGCGACGGAAAAAGGGGTGCGCATCGTCCACTGCTGTGGATTCGACTCCATCCCCAGCGATCTCGGAACATTGATGGTGCAAAAGGAGGCGTTACACCGCCACGGCACGCCCTGCGACGAGGTTCGTTTTCTGATCTGGAAAATTCGCGGTGGGCTCTCCGGGGGAACCATCACCACCATCGCCCAGATCATGGAAGAGGCGTCCGGCAATCGCGAGATGCGCCGCAACCTCGGCCACCCCTACGCGCTGAATCCGGAAGGCGAACAATCCGGTCCCGACGGCTCTTTTCAACGCGGACCCCGGCGAGAAAAGGAACTCGACGCCTGGTCAGCCCCTTTTATGATGGCGGCGATCAACGAAAAGATCGTACGCCGCACCAACGCCCTGCTCGACTACGACTACGGCAAGACCTTCCGCTACTCCGAGGCCACCCACCTCGGCAGCGGCCTGCCCGGTGCCGTCCGCGCCACCACAATGTCCGCCGGACTCGGCGCCTTCGCCGCCGCCTTGTCGCTGTCCCCGACTCGCAAGCTGCTACAGCGCTTTTTGCTGCCCTCTCCGGGCGAGGGTCCCAGCGAAGAGACCATCGAAGAGGGGAAATTTTCGATCCGCCTTTTTGGTCGCGGTGCCGACGAGAATGGTCATCCATTCGAATTGGTCGCCACGGTCAGCGCTGACCGCGATCCGGGCTACGGCGCCACAGCCAAGATGATCGGCGAATCGGCTCTATGCCTGGCGATGGACGATGTTGAGGATGGATTAAAAGGTGGGGTTTTGACACCTGCATCGGCCATGGGATCGA
Organism: Myxococcales bacterium; assembly: GCA_007119175.1. Taxonomy (GTDB): domain Bacteria; phylum Myxococcota_A; class Bradymonadia; order Bradymonadales; family Bradymonadaceae; genus SLJM01. The sequence continues at coordinate 6,573 of SKQC01000445.1, forward strand.
CGCTGATCGATCGCCTCCGAAGGGCGGGAATGACCTTCGATGTACAATAAGGCATTTTAGCCAAATGCCAGTTCAGGAAAACCGCTCCCGCAACTGGCGCTTTAGCACTTTACCGGTGGGATTTCGCGGCAATTCGTCGACAAAATGCCAGGTGCGCGGCACCTTATAGCTCGATAGATGCTCTCGGGCATACGCCTCGAGTTCCTCGACGTCGACATCGCCATCTTTGATGACCACGGCGATGAGCGACTCACCGAATTCCTCGTCGGCAATGCCGACGATTGCCATTTCCTGTACCGCGGGGTGTCCGTCGAGAACGGCCTCGATTTCGGCGGGATAGATATTGACCCCGCCACTGATCACCATATCCCGCGACCGCCCTGATAAATACAGATAGCCGTCCTCGTCGAGATAGCCCAGATCTTCGACGGTCATCCAGCCGTCGGCCATCAACTCCTCGGTGGCCGCCTCATTATTGAGATAACCGGCCATAATATGCTCGTTTCGCACATAGATTGTGCCCGTCTCGTTCGGCCCCAGCACCTGACCCTCTTCGCCGACAATTCGGATCTGCTGACCGGCGATCGGTCGCCCTACGCTGCCCGGTCGCTCAAGCATCTCCTCGCCGTTGATAAGCGTGATCCACCCGATCTCGGTGGCCCCGTAAAAATCATGTATAACGGACGCTCCGAATTGTTCGATAGCGCGCAGGCGCAGCGAGTGTGGAAATGGTGCGGCACCACAGAAAATACCCCGCAGCGCGGGCGTCGAATACTTCTCGAGTTCCTCCGCCGGCAAATCGAGAATCTGCCGAAGCATGGTGGGCACCAAAAAGATGCTGTTGATCGCCTCCTCGTGCAGTGACTGCAGAGTTTGAAGCGGATCAAATTTGGGCCGAGTATAAAGGGTTGCGCCGAGCCCGGTTTGGAGGGCGGCAAAAACCTGGGCACCGCTGTGATAGAGCGGGCAGACAATGAGATGGCGCTCGCCGGTGCGGACGGGCAGTTGCTCCAGAATCCGAAATAAATCAACCAATCCGAAGCCCGCCATATCGCGTACCGCCCCCTTCGGCCGCCCCGTCGTCCCCGAGGTATAGACGATATTCTCACTCTCCGCCTCGCCGGGTTCCAGGTCCGGAAAGTCGCTGCTCGCGTCTTCGATAAGCTCCGAATATGTCAGCTCTCCCACGCCATCGTCGATACCGACGACTTCCAGCCCCTCAAAATCGCCCTTATCACCCAGTCCAGCCACGGCGTCGCTCACCGAGTTATCGGCGAATAAAAGCTTCGCCCCGCTATGCTCGATCTGAAAGGCGAGCTCCTCGGCAGTCTGTCGCCAACTGGCATGTACTGTGGACGCCCCCAGTCGACTGACCGCCATCCATAAAAGCATATACTCTGCGCAATTTTGCATCGACAGTGCGACCGGCGTCTTTCGACCGACACCGAAGCGATGGTGCATGGCGTTGGCGAGGCGATTGATCTCGTCATTGGCCTCGCGAAACGCCAGCTGTCGTCGCTCGTCGACGACGGCCATCCGCGCAGGGTGCAGACAGGCGTTGAGGTGATGCACCGTTCGCAGGCTCAGCCCCTCTCGCATCATCACCGGCAATACCCGTGGAAACCCGAGCCACTTCGCCACGACCAGATCGCGCCAGAATCCGGCCCGTCGACTGGTCCGAAGCGTGCGGCGCACGATGGTCACCATCGACTCTTCGACTTGTCCAGCGTTGCCTGACATCACTGTGCTCCTCAACCACCGGTGGCCACATTTTCTGATTTAATCTCGATATCGGCGGCACTCTTCAATTCCTCGACCAACTCGGCAGCCGCCTGCTGCATCTTCTGAGCCTGAAGCATCATCTCCAACTCGTCTCGCACATCGTCGAAGGACGCCCCGCCCTCGTCGATGCGCTCCTCGACACGCAGAACATGCCATCCCAGATTCGAGCGCACGGGCTCCGAGATCTGCCCCGGTGGAAGTTCGAAGGCGACTTCCGTGAATTCGGGCATTAATTGCTCTCGCGTGAAATACCCCAGATCGCCGCCCTTCGATGCCGTCGGGCAATCGGAGTGCTCCTCGGCAAGCTCGGCGAAATCATCGCCGGACTCCTCGAGTTGTGCTGCGATGTCTTCGGCTTGTTGGCGAACTTCCTCATCGGAATCCTCCTCATCGACGTGAAGAAGGATGTGGCGAGCCCGGGTCTGCTCCGGCTGCTGAAGCTGAGCCTGATGTAGTTGATAGGCCTGCTGCAATTCCGCCTCTGAGACCGAGATCTCCCGTGTATCGGTGACCAATCGCTCGGCCGCCAACTCGCGCTCGACCTGCTCGCGCAACAACTCCTCGGTAATACCCTGGGCTTCGAGCATGGCTGTCATCTGCTCCCGGTCACCGCCGAATTGTTGCAATAAAAGCTGTTCCTGAGCCTTTAAGCCCTCATCGACCTCAGCGGCGCTGACTTCGATATTCTCGGCCTCGATTTCGCGCTCGATCAGATAGGCGATGATCATTCCCTGAACGAGCATCTCGCGCACCATATCGCCTTCTGTTTCAATGGCCTCATCGGGTATGACCGAAAGCTGCTCTTCAGCAACGGCATTGAATTGATAGGCCCCCAATTCTTCGCCGTCGACGATGGCAATCGGTCCGGTGGCGTAAAACGCAAGATGTGCAAAGTCCTCGGGCGGACGCTCCTCGGCATCGGCACTTTCTTCGCCCTCGTCCTCGTCGTCGGAGTCTTCGTCGTCCTGGTCTTCGCTGTCGTCGTCGGCGCCCTCATCTTCGCCTGCCCCCTCTTTTTCTTCCGGTTTTTCTGAGTCCGCGTCGTCTTCTGTCTCCTCGGCATCTTCGGAGTCGTCCTCGACGGCTTCCTCCACGTCCTGCGAATCAGCGCTGGTTTCTTCATCATCGCAGGCTAATGTTGTGGCCACGAAGAGTGCCGTGAGAAGGTAGATTAGCGCTGTCTTATAGGACTGCATCAATGACTCCTTATAACGCCGTTTCGATTGCACCGTCCCTGCACGTCCATTCGATGGATAGCACGACTTTCCGGTGACGCAAGCCTCGCCGTCTGAGAGCCGCGATGGACTCATAATTGCAATCTCATTACACTCTGGCATCCAATGATGGCCCAAAGAGGTTCATATATGCGGTTTGTGATTTTATTGCTCCTCCTGACTTCACTGTGGGCGTGCGACGACGGCTTCGAAGAGGAGAGCACCACCGAGTTCTGGACATTCAGCGAGCAGGGCGGCGAAGCACCGATCGACCCGGAGTGCCCCGATCCCGAGGATCCGGAAGTCTTTTATTTTGGTGATACTTCAGAGGAATGTGCAGAGATCGGCTTCGGCGCCACCGGTAGCGCCTGGTGTCAGCCCGGCCAGGATAAATTTATCGCCGATTGTGGCTGCGGCTGCATCGGTGAACCCGCCGAAGACTGCTTCATTGACGGATGCCCGGACGGTCAATATTGCCACTACGAGGACAACGACTGCACCGAACTCGGCGGCCTCAGCGCCCTCGGCGTCTGTCAACCGATCCCCGATAGCTGTTCCGATGAGGTCGACCAGGTCTGCGGCTGTGATGGTCGACTCCACGATGGCCCCGTAGACTGCGCAGCTCAATGGGCCGGCGTCGACGTCCATCCCGATCCGTCGGTCTGCCAGTCCGGACCGGCCTGCATCGACGAGACCACGGGTACTGTCGATCCGGGCTCCTGTTTTATCTTCGACGAATGTTTCGCCGAGGGCATGACAAATCCCGACGACGACTGTCAGTTTTGCGATCCCTCGCGCTCGCAGCTCGACTGGACCGAGGAGCGCGGCTGCGCACCTCAGATCGACTCCGGCCGCTTTCATAGTTGTGCTGTCGACGACGTTCAACACCTGCATTGCTGGCCGGAAGACGACCAGCCCGGCGGCCGAGCCTCACCGCCAGATGGAACGTATTGGCAGGCCACGACCGGACATTTTCATACCTGCGCCATCGACACCGACGATCATCTGCAGTGCTGGGGCTCCGATCACGAGGCGCTCACCGGGGCTCCGGAGGGCGCCTACTGGGACGTCAGCTCAGCGCGCTGGTATAGCTGTGCCATCGACGACGACCAGCAATTGCAATGCTGGGGTCGAGACATCTTGAGCCACGGCCAATCCAATCCACCATCGGGGCAATTCATCGCCGTGAGCACGGCCTCCGATTTTGCCTGCGCCGTGCGCACCACCGGCGACATATTATGCTGGGGAGACAGCCGCGACGGGCTGACCGCTCCTCCCTCCGGCGACACCTTCGTCAATGTCAGCACCGATCAGAATCACGCCTGCGCCCTGGACGTCGATGGTCAAATCCAGTGTTGGGGACAAAATGGCTCCGGGCAGTCCAATAGTCCCTCCGGCGACTTCCGGCAGGTCACCGCTGGCCGCACCCATAGCTGTGCTATCGACCGACAGGGGGCCATTGAGTGTTGGGGCGACGACACCTCCGGACAGGCATCGCCGCCGGAGGGCCAATTTCGTCAGGTCAGCGCCGGCACCGATTTTACCTGCGCCTTCGATATGACCAACCAGATCCACTGCTGGGGCGACCAGGCCCGGATCGACGCACCGAGTCTAAATTAGGGCCGCTCTGACGCAGCTTTAGTGCTCTTACAGACGAGGGTCGGCTGGGGTTTTCGATCTCTTTCAATGGCGCGGACCCACCCCTCAGCCGCGCAAACGACGCGCGGCAGCTCCCCTTTTTGAAGGGGAGCGAGCTTCTTCACGCTTGCGCGCTCAGTACGCCTCTCCGTGCCCTATTATACTTTCTGTGGTCTGCGTCGTTTCTCCTTGCGTACCGCTGGCGGCCTGCGCGGCACCACCTCGACCATCGAGATGGTCGAGCCCCACTCGGACCAAGCGCCCCACGGGCGCGTCGCTCCCCTTTTTGAAGGGGAGCTGGCGAGCGGAGCGAGGCTGTGGGGTAGATCCACGAGACTGCCGTTTTGCATTGCTTTCGAATTTCTGAGTTAATCTCAAAAAACTGAAACATCCTGCCCCCATCTCAACGACCACCAGCGACCGCCTACCGCTGGCTGCACGGCATGTGAGTTGTCACGCCCCTGCCCGACGACGCTCCCGGTCGGTGGATCGACAATTGCATCAGCAAGCGTCCGAATTTCGCAATCCCTTCACCGAGCCACTTTTGGAGATCAATTTCGATGCGCTTACTTGCCACTCTTGTTATCCTCATCTTTCTTTCTGCCTGCGGCAATGACCTCGAGACCTATGACAATGCCAATAACGGCAACAACGACCAATGGGGCGTCGGGGGAAATAATACGACCGCCGGATCAGATGACTGCCCCGATCCGGACGCCGAAGACGTCTATTATTATACTCAAGATCCCGAAGAGTGTGCGCTGGTCGACCCGGTGACACCGTGGGCCGACGAATTCTTCAACGACGAATGTGGCTGCGGATACGACGGTCATGTCAACACC
>SKQC01000126.1 GCA_007119175.1 Myxococcales bacterium
CCTCGGTCAGTCCGTAGCCCTCGTAGAGATCGAATCCGAGGCCGTGAAAGGCCTCCATCGTCGGCTCCGGCAGTGCCGCACCGCCACTGATCATGTAATCGATGTCGCCACCGAACGCCTGGTGGACGGGACCAAAGAAGGTCTTTCCCAGGTTGATGCCGAAGCTGTCTCGCAATACGGCGTTAAGCGTTGAGAGTCCCTCGAAGAGCGCTTTCGCAGTGGGAGGAGCTTCATCGAGCCCTTGTTTGATGCGCCGCTCCAGCAATTGCCACAGGGCAGGGACGCCGATAAGGGCGGTGACCCGAGTGGAATTCAAGGCCCGCGATAATTCGTCGGCCGACAGCTCCTCGAGATAGGTGATCGAGGCGCCGCGGGAGAGCGGCATAAGCAGGCCACAGGCAAATTCGAAGGTATGATGCAGGGGAAGAACGCTCAAAAAACCGTCGTGCTCGTCGATATGGAATGTGCGCTGCAGATTGCTCAGAAGATGAGTGAAATTCTGGTGGGAGAGCATCACCCCTTTGGGCTCGCCCGTGGTTCCCGAGGTGAAAATCAGGCTCGCCAGGGGCTCGCCTTCGTCTTCGGCAGCCATTAATTCGGCGACGATGGCATCGGAGGTCTTTGGATTGTCCTCGGTTTCGGCGACGGCCTCAGTGGCGACGTCGATGGCGGCCTCGTCGGGTAAGCCGAGAGCAAAGAGTTGTCTCAAGGTCACGATCTGGGCCGGCAATTGCTCGTCGGATAGACGGGCCTGCAGCTCTTCGCCGACCCGCTCGTGGACCTGGTCGCTGAGTAAAATAAGCCGGGCACGGGCTGTACGGCTGACATTGACCAATTGGTCGAGCGTGGCATCGGAGTCGACGGGTACGGCGATGCCCCCGGTCTTGAGGATTCCGAAATAGGTCATGCCCCATTGCGGGCGATTTTCGGAGACCAGAAGAGCGGTGCGGCCCTTGGCCATGCCCATTCCCTGAAGGGTTCGGGCGGCCCGTTCGGCCTGGTCTTTTAGGTCGGCGTAGGTATAGCGCTCCACGATCTGACCGTCGTGGTGTTGCATGGCTACGCGGCGCGCGAAGTTGTGGGTGGAGGCGTCGAAGAGCTCGACGAGGTCGTCGTAAGTATAGGTCTCGCGCTGACTTTCACTGAGTTTGGACTCCAGCGTCGGAAAGGCATGCTTTGCCAGTCCCGGCATGTGGATATCCGCCCAATAATCGCGCCAGTCCAGCTCTTCGATGGGAAAGCCGTAGCGGTGTCGCTCAGCGGGGTGAAGTCGAGTGGCCAAATCGGCGATATGACCGGCTTTGAAGACCGGTGCGTTGTGGTAGATAAAGGGCATGAATAATTCGACGATTTTTTCCGTGGTATGGGTCATTTTCTCCACGGAACTGAGGCCCTTTCGAATCCCCTCGATGGTTTTTCCAACGCCGCCCATCTGGCGGGTGGGAAGTTTGCCCAATAGCCCTTTGAGCCCGCCGGCTGCGCGATTGACCTGAGGCGCCGATCGATTCTGAAACCCCTTCTCCGAGACCGGAACGGAGTCCATTGATTTGAGCAGTAATTTTTGCCAGCCGGGCGTTGCCACCTGGCGGTCGATCAGCCGTCGACTGATCAGTGTGGTCAGCTCGATGAGACGGTTCATGGACACCGGATTGCGATCCGATGATCCCAGGTGATACACGTCGCGATGCTCGCCTTTTAGAAGGGCGGCGCCGATCCCCAGCATGGCGCCCGAGGTGTGGTCGACAGGAATGATATCCAGATCGACGCCGTCGCCGGCGGGGATGAATCGATGTCCCTTATAGACCAAAAAGCACAGCGGGGCCGTGGTGTTGATGCCCTCATTCCATGCTTTTTCCGGATATTCGACGGCCGATTCGATAATGGCGGGTCGCACAATGGACACGTCGATTTCGTCGGCGGCGTCCATCAGGATCCGCTCGCCCATCGACTTTGTATAGGTGTAGATATTCGGCCAGCCCCAGAATTCGGCGCGCTCGCGGCCCTCATCGGATAAGCGGCGCTTGACCCACTTTTTGCGGGCCTTTTCACATGCCTTCTCGAACGCCTCTTCGTCGCCGGGATCGAGATTGTTTTTCTCTAAGAATTGGCGGGCCTCCCGGGCGAATCGAACCCGGTGTTTTTGGTCGTAGGAGATCTCCTCGAAGTATTCGATGAGCTTGAGGCAATCTTTGATTTCCGTTCGATGATCGTAGTCGATCTCCAATTCGTCGACCCGGGGATAGACTTTGGGACCGGGTGCGACCTCGGGAATATTCCCGGATTGATTTCCGCACACAAACGTCGTGGAGACGTGAAGCAGTCCCGCCGGGTCGGTGCCCAGGCGAAGAAAATCGAGGACGTGCTCGTTGGACAGGGTGTTGATCTCCAGAGCACTGCGAAGATTGGGATTGAAGTTGGTCAGGCCGGCGGAGTTGATGAAGAGATCGAGATTCTCTGAGATCTGTTGGGCTTCGTCGTCGTCGAGCCCCAGATTGGGGCTGCATAGATCGCCGTCGACGACGGTGACCTTTTCGTCGAGGAAATCGGCGTATCCCGAGCCAAAGGCGTCGCGAATCGGGTCTAAGGCCTGCCCGTCGGCGACGAGGGTCTGAAAGCGCTCGTCGGCATCGATGTCGGTGCGACTTCTGATCAGCAGATAGAGCTGCTCGATATCCGGGTGGAATCGAAGCAGCATCGAGACCACGACCTTGCCGAGAAATCCGGTGCTTCCCGTGACCAGGATATGCCGGCCGCCGAGCTCTTCGGTGACCGATAATAAATTGTCCGGATCGGCTGGCCGGGCAAAGCCGGAGGCGCCGTTGGCGGCCCCGTTGCTCAGCTCGGAGGACGACGACGGATCAGAATTTCCGTTGGTATGATTCGACATTGCAAAAACCTCGATTCAGCAGTGTTTCACTCCACGTCGGCAAGCACGAACGGGGGGTGATGCATCAACGTGACATGCGGATCCGGTCCATGGTCCTCGCCAGCCATCTCGAGTGCCTCGTCCATGCTCCCGGCGCGATCCCAGCCCAATCGGCGGGGGACGTGTTCGTTTTCGGCGCCGACGACGATGACCCGGCCCACGTGGTGTTGGCCGTTTTCGGCCCAGTACCACATATAAAAGGGGTGCACACCGTGGTAGGCATTCCCCCGGCGGAAGAGTTCGATATAATTCGGATTCTCGGCAAATTCTTTTTCCCAGCGCTCGGCGATGGTCTTGCTGCACCGGGTCTCTGGCAGGACGCGATTGAAGAATTCGATATAGCTCGGGTGGTGATCGGCGTCGAA
>SKQC01000310.1 GCA_007119175.1 Myxococcales bacterium
AGTCTTCCGGCGGCGAATCGTCGACACAGACGTTGTCTTCGCAGGAGCCGTCGTCGCAGTCGTCGTCGCCCTCACATCCCTCGACTTCGTCGTCGACACATTGGTTGTCGACGCATTCTCCGTCGTCGCAACCGTCGTCGTTGATGCATTCGAGACATATTTCGTCAGCGCAAATTCCGCTGTCGCAATCGGCGCTGCTTTCGCATTCCGGCTCATCGTCCTCACCGGTGTCGGAGCCACAGGCGCCGAGGGCAAAAATACAGAAAATCACACATACAAATATCCAGCGATTCATACAGAGTCCTCCCTGAAAAAAGGATATCTAAAATTAACGTCTAATCTGCCGCGGGCGCGGCAGCATTAGCCCGGATCATGGATAATCCAGGTCTGTTGGTTTGACGTACCCACAACTAGATTGAAGCGAGACGTCGACTATAACAGGGAAGGAGTAGAGCAGAAAGACTTTTTTTGCGGGGGGATGGCGCGCAGTGTCAGACAGATTACGGTTGACGTTCGGCGCCCCCCAGACGCCGAATATTTCGCATTGTCAATCGACCTCAAAGATCTCGGCGCGGATGCCATCTTCGCCGTCATTATTGTCAGCGGGATCGAAATTGGGGGCGAAATTGCCGGTGCCGGCGCCGGCGCCGCCCTGGCCGGCGTCGCCGAGGTTGAAGAGGACGCCGTCGGTATCGAGTTCCGATGCGTGGTGGACGATGCCGATGGAGGCACCTCCCTGAGCTCCGGGAGCGTGGCCGCCGTGGCCACCCTGGCCGCCGTCGCCACCGTCGCCGCCGTCTCGGGCCTCGAATTCACTCAACACAGAGCCTCCCTGTCCGCCCTCGCTGCCCTCTCCGCCCGGTCCGCCGTCGCCTCCCTGTCCGCCGTCGCCTCCCTGTCCGCCCTCGGCGGTGCGGATCGTGGTGGAGATCACTGAAAATGACGCCTGATGCGCGAGCACACCGATCGAGGAGCCACCCCATTGGCCGTATTGTCCTCCCTGACCACCGCATCCACCGGTGCCACCGGCGCCGCCGCCACCACCATTAGCGACGATACATTCGCCTGGGATTCCTCGAAACGCCCCACCGCCACCGCCACCGCCACCGCTGCGTCCGTGAAAGCCGGGCGACAGGCGGTCGAAGACTGTGCTGCTGGCGTTGCCGTGATAAAAGACGCGCTGGTTGCCGTCGCTGCGTGAATCCTCGTCGAGCAATACCTGGGCCTCCGCGGGGGGGCGGTCCCAGGCATTGCCGTCGTCGTCCCAGGTGGAATTGGCGCTGTGTTGGCTGCCCGATCCATCCTGGCCGGGATCGCCGTCGCTGCCGTCCTGGTCCTCACCGCATTGATAGATCTTCTCCGAGCCGCCGGCGCCGCCGTCAGCCCCGTCCGTGCCGAGAACGCTGGCGCTGTCCCCGTCGGAACCGGGTAGAGACCCGCTAATGCCCCCCTGGCCGCCGGCGCCACCGGTTTCGAGCTCTTCGCCGGTCTGAGGATCGGCGTCGAAGGCACATTCCTGCGGCTCCGTGGCCGACGCAGCGCTGTTGCCGAAGATCTCCTCGCCATCCTTCCCTGATTCGCCGGGGTCGCCATCTTCTCCGTCGACTCCGTTGTATCCCTGGCCGGCTTCCACCGTGCTGTACGAGAGCTCGACATGGCCTTCGTTATTACTTAATACGAGGCCGATAGAGCTGCCGGCGATCTCATCGTAATCGTCGTTGGCGTTCAGGGTTTCCACGCCGGCGTCGGGAGCTTCGATGGTGAGCCTTTGCAGGGTGATATCCGCGTCGATATTGCGAATCTCGACGGCCCGGTGGCCGAGTTCGTCTTCGGGGTCTCCGGCGATGATCGTTTCGTAATCCGATCCCCGATCCCATTGACCGTCGCCCAGATCGTGGTAGCCGCCATATAGACTGATGGGCTGGCGCAGGTCGATGCGCTCTTCGTAGACCCCATCGCCGATATAGAGTTCCCGGCGATCCGTGCCCGAGAGCAGGGTCGCCAACTCAATGCCCCGATTGATGGTGCGCACAGGCGCATCTCGCGAGCCGTCATCGTCGTCGTCGCCATCATGAGATACGAAGATCGCCAGCGAGGCGTCGCCGTCGACGCCATCACAATTGGCGTCTTCGAAATTCACCGGGTCTGGCCAATCCTCGTCCTCGCAGGTTTCATCGACGACGCATTCGTTGTCTTCGCAGGTGCCGTCGTCGCAATCGCCGTCATCCTGACATTCTGCCTCGTCGGCCACGCATTCGTTGTCTTCGCAGGTGCCGTCGTCGCAGTGCTCGTCGTCGCCGCATTCCACACATTGGTCGCCGACACAATAGTCGTCGCAATCGCCGTCATCCTGACATTCTGCCTCGTCGGCCACACAGACATTGCCGTCGCAGGTGCCGTCGTCACAGTGCTCGTCGTCGGTGCATTCCACACAGACCTCGTCGTGGCATAGCCCCTGGTCGCAGTCAGAATTGTTGATGCACTCGATTTCCTCGCCGCCCGGCCCGTCTGAGCCGCAGCCCACCACGGTGAGGCAGGGGATGAGAAGTAGTATTCCTGAGGCTATAAACCAACGCTTCATATTAAATGCTCCTAAAAGATGGGTTAAGTCTGTCGACACGAATTCTTTGCGTGAGTTCCACCCGCGAATTTGCGTATTGGCAGGCATGCAGCACTAGCTTAGCAAGAGCGCGATGGAAAATATAATTTTCGGAGGGGCGCCCGGTCGTGGTGAGCGACCACGGCGCAGTATGAAGGGATCCGTGGAGTGGCGACGACCACGGTCACAAAATAGTTGTCGAGTACCACTAGTCGGCACGCCATTCAACGGCGCCTATATCGCAATTGTCACCAGAATTAATGGGCCGCACATCTTGCTCGCCAGTCTGGTCGAGGTCGAGAGAATCTCCATTGATGATGTCCGAGCAGTCGCCGCCGGGTTGGCCGGCACCTACGGGATCACTATCTGAATCTTGCGGTGGATGGACCCTGGTCGGTGAGGCAAAATACGTCCCCAGATCGCCGATGCTAAAATCACTTCCCGACGTGTCGGTGATTGTGTCCGAGGCCGAATTGCTGAGCATATTAAAGCAATCCGTCTGAATACTCCCACCTTCGAAATTAGAAATTAAATTATGTCCCGATCCCCACTCCGACTCGTCGCCATTTCCGTTGGAGTACACCGTATTATTCTCGATATCTGCAAATCTCGCGGATCCCTCACAATCATAGACATCACCGCCCCGCTCGTTTTGATGAAGCATAAGCCCCACGATACTCGCG
>SKQC01000421.1 GCA_007119175.1 Myxococcales bacterium
CCTCTGCGATTCAAGGCGGCCAGGCTGGCCGCGGGCCCCGGGGCTGAACACTAACGCCCTCTGCGATTCAAGGCGGCCAGGCTAGCCGCGGGCCCCGCCTGAACTACAACGGCCACACCAGGGGGATGATAATCACGGCGGTGACCAGAAATAAGAGGTTGATCGGAACCCCTACTTTGACGAAATCCAGATAGCGGTAATTTCCCGCGCTATAGATCATGACGTTGGTGTGATAGCCGACGGGGGAAGCGAAACTGGCTGAAGAAGCAAAGGCGATGGCCATCACGAAGGGACGGGGATCGGCGCCCATCGAGATTGCCGTGGTCATCGCCAACGGCGTCATCAGCACCGCCGTAGCATTGTTGGAGATGACGTCACTCATAAAATTGGTGGTGAAATAAAATCCGGCGAGCATCGCCAGCGGACCGTATTGGCCCAGCGACCCCACCAGGGCGTGAGTGATAAACTCGATCCCCCCCGTTTTTTCCAGAGCGGTTCCGAGGGGAATGAACCCGACCAGCAAGAAGATCACCTGCCAGTCGATGGCCTCATACGCCTGTTCGACGGTCACCGCGCGAATCACCACCAGAGTGACCATGGCGGCGATCGCCAGGTTGACAATAGGCATCCAGCCCATGGCGGCGATGCCCACCACGGCGGCCAAAATAACAAGCACAGGGACAAGAAGGTGCTCCTTGAAATTGGGCAGGCCCACCTCGGAGACGACGATAAAGTCACCGCTATCACGCAGACGGCGCAGCTCCTGTCGGGGCGCTTCCAGCAACAGGATATCGCCACCGCGCAACCTGACGTCCATCAGGTTTTCCACCACCACCTCGCCCTGGCGGCGAAGGGCGATAACCATCGCCGGGTGATGGCGCTCAAAGCCGGTTTCACGCAGGGTATTTCCCACGAATGAGGAGTCGGGCGTGACGACGACCTCGAAGAGCTCCGCCCGGTCGCGTTGCTCATCGGGACGTTCGCCCGGCGATATATCGAGAGGTAGTAGCTCCAGCTCCTCTGTTTCTTCCAGACGTCGCACCATACGAGCCGATGCAGATATTCGGAGCACATCGTGGGACTCCAGACGCAGCTCCTCCAATGAGCCGGCCAGCAACACCCCATTTCGCAACACTCCCAGGATCTGTGCGTTATCCTCGGGCTCGAAAAACTCACTGGCTCGCTCTCCCACGTCGCCGTGGCCGGCAAGAACCTCCACATCGGCGCGAAATTCCCCCAGCTCATAGGTTGCCTCCAGATCCTCGGCACCTGGTCGGTCCGGCAAAAGCCGCTGTCCGACCGTGATGAGATAAATCAGGCCCACGAAAACGAAAGCGATGCCCACCGGGGTGAGCTCGAACATGCCGATGGGCTCCATGCCGTGATCGTCGATGAGACTGCTCACCAATAAATTTGCAGAGGTACCGATCAGAGTGCAGGTACCGCCGAACATGGCGGCAAAAGAAAGGGGTATGAGCACCCGCGTGGGACTGATCGACAGATTTCGACACAGGGTGACGACGACAGGAAGCATCACAGCGACGACAGCCACATTATTGATAAATGCAGACACGACGGCCGTGCCGATCATCAGGGTCAAAAGCGCCCGGTAGTAATGGTGATGAAAAAGTCGCCCCAGCCACAGCGTCAGATGGTCAAGTGCCCCCGTCTGGCGCAATCCCTCGCTTAAGACGAACATGGCACCGATGGTGACCGTAGCGTCGTTGCTAAACCCGGCCAGCCCCTCGGCAGGAGTGAGAATTCCCATCACCAATAAAATCGCCAGCACTAACATCGCTACCAGGTCGACGCGGACTAAGTCGGTGATAAATAACACCAACGCCAACACGGTCACGGCGAGGACAATGCCGAGCTCAAACATCCTTCCTCCCCCTATCCCTGATTATTCATCCAATGATTTCGCGAGAAGCGGCAAGTGATAAATAGGTACCAATAATCAGGGCTACTCTAAGCGAGAGAGTAGCCCGCGCGGCATGGAAACGAATTTGTTCGCCTTATCAAAGTCGGCGAGGCCGCCCGGCGAATTTTTCTTCCTCGCCGCGAATTCGATACCAGCCAAAGCGCACGGCTTCCCGAAAATCCTTCCAGGGCTCGGCCATCCGCGCCTTCCACTGCTGCTCAGCATCGGGCTCCACCCTGGGCCAATCGTAGTGCCGGTAATCTTTGTCGGTCGCCAGGGCGAGTCCGTATCGATAGGCGCGGGTGTAGTCCTCGAAAGAATATCGACGCATCGCCGCATAATGCTCCTCATAATGGCGGCGAAAATCGGGTTTATAGATCTTAAAACGCTCCTGAGCGCGACTACTCTGAAGCTCTTCGCTCGCCGGGTGCCGGCGCTTTTTCGATTTCGGTCCAGGTGTCGTCTTTGGCTTATCGCGGCTTTTATCTTGAGCCGGAACTTTGTGAATATCCGATGTCGTGGCTCCCCTTTTTTGGGATTGACGCTGGTCGTCGGCCTGCCGATTGTGTTCGCGAGCTTGCTCGTCGTACGAGCTTTGCTCATCGACCTCCTCGGCAGGATAGGCATTCATCAAATGCATGGCCCGTCCCGACAATTCGTCAGAACTCTCGACGACGACAAGTGATTTTCTTCCTCGGAGTTGACGGATGAGATCATCGATTTGTCTGTCTTCGAGGCCCCCCTCGTCGAGTTCACGGCGCAAATGGTCTGAGGTTATGACGTCATTTTCGGAGTCCGTCAGAGGACCTCGCCGGTAAAACCGCTGCTCCTCCGGTGAACTCTCGATGCACATGATCTGCGAGGTTTGAAAACCGGCCTCGTGCAATTTTGTCATTACCTCGGTGGCCCGGTCGGGATGGTCGTAGAGACTGATGATCACGCGTGTCATGACTACCTCATGGTGTGAAATATACCCGCCGAAAAGCCCAGCCCCCCAAAGGCTGGGTATGCTCGATTCGACGCTCAACCCCGCTCTCAGCGCCGGCCGGGACGGCGGTGCTGGGGATCTTCTTCACCGCGAATTTTTCGCCAGCCATAGCGCACGCTGTCCTTAAACTCCTCCCAGGCTCCCATATCGTCGCCCTGGGCCTCCCAGCTCTGCCGGGCTTCGGGCTCGACCTCCTCCCAATTTGCCCCGCGATACTCATCGGACTCGGCAAGTCCCATTCCGTATTGATAGCCCATTGAATAGTCGTTGAATTCATGGTCTGTGTCGGCGTAATTTTCGTCGAAATGGGCGCGGTAGTCGGATTCGAATTGATTAAAACGCCCCTCGGCGCGCTCGCTTATGTCGCGGACGTTGATTGTCTCGCGGCGGACCGTCTCCTTGACGGTCTCCGAGCGATCTTCGACATCTTTTTTGACCTTCACTTCCTCGCGAACCCGCTGCTTTTTCTCAGCAACTGGCTCTTCGCGGGTCTCCGATACCTCGATGCTCTCTTCGGTAAAGGCTTCTTCTCCCTCGCCCAGCGGTCGATCGACCTGGCGGCGCTCCACGTCGACATGTTCTTCGCGAAGCTGCACTTCCTCTTCCACCGGCTCCTCGGTCACCTCTTTTTCGATGCGAACGCCACCGGTTTCGACTTCCCGTTTTCCGACGGTCAACTCTTCTTCGGCAGCCTCCACAGTCGCCTCCTCGCCGGCTGCGGGAGACCTTGTCTCGCCGTGTCGAAGCTCTTTTTCTCCTGCTTTAAGGGTATCTTGATTGAGAATATTGGTCGCCTCCTCCGCTTCAGCCTCCGAGGAGCAACGCACCAGGACCATCGATTTTCCCTTGCGGACTTTGTCGGAGTAATCCTCCGCATCGTCCTCGGGAATTCCCATCTCGGTGAGAAACTCCATGGCCCGTTCGGCCTCCATCTCCTCACCACCATCAGTGGTAAATAGTCGCTTGAAGAATTTCTGACTCTCCGGATCGCTTTCGATGCACTCCATATTGGAGCGGTTAAACCCGGCTCGTTCCAGGGCATTCATGCCCTCGTTGGCCCGATCGGGATGCTCGAATAATGTGACTACGACATATGCCATGACTACCTCGCTGTGGTGCGTGTTACCTTAGTTATCGGTGGACTCGTCGCGCTCCGTAATAATGGCCTCCTCAGTGCGAAGATGTACCGTCTCCGGCTGTCGGCGTTCAGACTCCCTGGGGGTGATATGGATCTCCTCTCTGAGGCGGAGCTTTTTCTCTGTCACCAGGACTTCCTCGTAGACGGGAATGACCGTGGTATCGCCCCGTTGTCGGGGGCTGTCCACATCGTCGACGAATTGTCCGACGGGAATTCGTCGCACTTCAACCTCGGTCTCGAGCAACGGTTCATCGATGACCTCTTCGCGCTCATGGACAACCTTGTCCACGCGCACACGTCCGGTCTCTTCGCGCTGCTTTTCGACCTGCAGTTGTTCTTCGACGACAGGTATCGTTCGCTCTTTTTTTTTGTCGTGGTCGCTCATGGTGATGCTCCTCGATTCATTGTCACCGCAGGAGTGCGAACCGCCGACTGCTGACGCGACCGGCAGCAAGCGAAACCTAAAAACGAATGAGGATACACCAATTTTTTCAGGGGTTTATCTGCGCTATTTAGTTTGTCTCGGGAATGGGAATCCCCAGTTTTTCAGCGATCGGGCGGGGGACAAAGAAATGATTGACGCTGATGGAGGGATTGTGGCGGTGGCGCCGCGCATAAGGGTAGATGGTGCGGGTTCGCGCACAATATTCGTCGGCGCGGACATAGCCGGCCATGCGGGCGCATTCGCTCCAGGCGGCGCGCAGCGGCGGGCCGAGCCGCGGGCGCGGACGGGGAGATGCGGGGCGCAGACATTGGCCGGATTTTTCGTGCACGTATTTAAAACCGGCGTGATAGGTATTCCAGGCCGTGGCCCGCAGATCGTCGACGGACAGGGCATTTTCCTCGGTAAATAACAAAATTATGCCCGCCTCGTGATAGCCGCGAAAGACCTCCACCATCTTCTGATCGGTCTGATCGCGGACCTCATGAAAGCCATTGCCCACGAGCATCACGGCACCGCTGGTGGGGGCTCCCTCGCGCTCCAGGGCACGCAATAATTTGTCGGGGGTTCCAATATCGGCGCGGCGCACAAATACCATATTCTGGGGAAGTCGCCCGTTGGCCTGCTCCTCTTCAGCGGCGTCGATCGCCGGATCCTCCAGATCGGCGCCGAAATACCGAATATTATCCTCTCCCTGACGCTCAAAGCGCTGGCGGGTCGCCTCGCCGCGACCTATGGCGTGCTCGATAAATACCCGAAAATCAAAGCCCGTGTCCTCACAGAAGCGATCGAGGGCGTCATTGGCCTTTTTAAAGGTCTTGCGATTGGCGTCCTGGCTGGCGCCGATATTCTCGCCGCGGCGCACCCAGACATTGCTCCGACCTTTGAGCAATATATCGCGGGCCTGAGCCATATACGGGTGATAGGTCTGAATGATCCCGAACGGGCCAGGAGCCCGGGAAAAACCGCGGGCACCGAGCCGTGTCACCCGTTTTTCGTCGCCGTCAAGCCAGCCGGCGCTCACCAAAATCGCCACTGCCTGCCCGGCCAGATCGCCATGCTCTGAGGCCAGATCATCGACCCTGATTTCGTCTCCCACCTCGCGGCCTGTGCACAATCCGGCGGCCCGCAATCCGAGCACCAGGGGCACCAGCAGATAGCCGATGCGGACCTCGTCGACTGTGGGAAGCCAGTGGTTTTGCTCCACCTTCCGACGCGGCGTCGGGATACCGCCCTGCAGACGCCCCAGTCGCCCCAGCGATTCAAGCTCTTCGCCGCTCAACGCCTCGTCGCCCTGATGGGACTCAAATAGCTTCCTCCACAGAGGAGTGGCCGGCACGGGATGTCCCTCGGGGACATCGCCCAATTTGGACAGCAATTGACGGGCGCGGACATGTCCGGCGACGCGAAAGCTCTCGTCGTATTGCTCGACGATGCCCCGGGCCAGCAAAAAATGAAGATCCGTGGCCAATTGCTCGGCATCGAGCCACCGGCCATCGTCGAGCCGGCAAAATTCGGGATGAATCGCCTCGCCCTCCAATAACCGATCTGTCAGGCCAAATTCACTGTGAACGCCGATGATATGACGCATCAGCCACAGATCAGTCGGCGCCGTAATCGCCGCCGTGCGCGTCATCTGCCCGGCCACCCGGCATCCCCGCTTTGCGTTATCGCCAATCTCTTCGGCCACTGCGATACTGTCGATCGCCTCCTCGATTTTCCTCAATCCGTCCAACACGGCACAGCCGGTGGCGAAGAGATAGGGAATGGTGTCGCGAAATTGCTCGAAGGTCCGCCGCTCAAAATAGGGATAGCCGGCGCTCGTCAATCCCGTGGGCCGAGTCACCAGCGGGACCATCCGGGCGCAGAGTGGATCGTCGCCGATCTGGGGCAGCGATAATAATTTTTCGGTGATATCGTTCATGCCTTCCTCTTTGGGGCCACTGTCATAACCAGCATACACAGCAACAATCATTTACCATATTGGGGGCTAGAGAGTTTTCATCGCAGCCCGTTTTTTTGTGGTCGCCACCGGGATCGATTTTCTGGCACATCACAACGCCTTATGACATAATTGACAAAATACGCAGTGCGATTTTTGTCGTTTTTGTCGCGAGCAAGTCTATGAAGTTTCTAAAGAAGGTGGAGACGGGCTCTAAATTGGGCCGGCGAACCTGGCGCCTCGAGATAGACGACAGACCGGCCGTCGTCCGTTCATTTGCCGGTGGCGACGCTCATCAACAGACAACGACTGGACTCCCCGACCCCTTCCAGGTCTCTTTATGCCGAGTCGATGGAGTGGCCTATTGGCGAGATTTTTATGCACTAAGCGACGACGACCGCCGCCGCTTAGAGCTGGGACGAGAGTATCAATTTCTCGCCATTCGCCCCTATATCGAGGGCGACCTTCTGCAGGGTAGCAAAGAAAAAGCGGCCCGCATGTGGGCTCCGTGGGCGCGGCAGATCGCCTTTTCACTGCGGGCGCTTCACGCGCAGAAATGGCTCCACGGCGACCTCCATCCGGGCAATATCGTCATCGACGACGATGGTCGACCTCGACTGGTCGGCCTGGCGCTGATGAGCGAGGAGTTCGCCGAAGAGCCGGCGCGACAAGCCGCGCCTCTGCGGGCACCGGAATTATGGGAGGGAAAAGAGCCGACTCCGGAGTCCGACGTGTACTCGCTGGCCATTTTGATCTGTTGGATGGCCGCCGGCGGCGACTATCCGATCCGGGCCGAAGGGCCCGATGATTGGGCGCGGGCTCACCGCGATGAAACCCCCGTTATCCCGGCCACCATCCCCGCCGAGGTGGCGACTTTACTAAAGCGCTGCCTGGTTTCCAGACCGCAATTGCGGCCGCAGCTTCAGGCGCTGATCGACAAATTGGCGCCTGCCGACGACCGCATCCCCTTTGCCGCCCTGCCGCCGAGTCTGTATCGACGCCTCGAAAAGAAAGTACTCGAACAGCTCGACCGGGATTCGCCGATGGTCATCCTCAAAGGCGAGGCGGGCACAGGCAAGACCTTTGCCTTAGAGCGCATTTTCGCCCGCCTTCGACTGGCGGGATCGCAGGCCGTTCTGTGCACATCCGACGCCGTGTGGGGACCGGCCCCTGGCGAGATCCGAAAAATACGCGGCGGGACGGCACCATGGGACGGCATCCGCCAACTGATCAATGCCCTGAGCAAAGAAGACGACGAGGCCCCCCTGCCGGCGGCGACCGGTGATTTTCGCAACGTCGTCGAGACCTGGACCAGACGTCTTAAGGAGGCACTTCCCCACGGAGAGACCGTCGTTTTATGGGACGACCTCGATCGTTCGGGCCCCGATATTCAGGCATTCTGGATGCACGCTCTACCGCAGCTTTCGGGCTCCTCCGACGAGACCCAAAAGACGCTCCGAATCGTGGCCACCGCCGGCGCAGACGGCGAGTGGGAAGGCCCGGCGAGCGTCGTCCCCATCGTCGGACCCGACGAGGGAGCCTGGAATGGCTGGAGGGTGCGAACCAGGCTTGCCGAGGTCCGCGATATCGACGCCGATCACTGGCAAGAGCTGGTGCAACGGCATGGAAAACGGCCCGTGGATCTCTTCGCAGCCATTCACGACGAATTGGGCATCGATGATCTCCCCGATTTCGCCCGTATCCGCTCATCTCGCTCCTCGGCGCGCGACGTGTCGGTCATCTTCGCCGGGGACTGGCGACGCCATCTTGAGGGGTTGATCACCGGCGGCGCCTATCTTCAGGCCATCGACACCTGCCGGCGGCTCTACGAGGTCCTGGCCCGCTCCGGGCGAAGCGAGCGCATGGGCGTCTTGCGGGTATGGGCCGACGCCCTGGCCCGCACCGGTTATCGCCCCGTCGAGGTCATCGCACTCGAACGGGCTCTGAGTGAAACCGGCGAACCCAACGGCCCCGGCGCAGAAGCGATCTTTCTTCAGGCGGAGCTATATCACGAGCTCGGATGGACCGATCAGGCTCTGGAGGTCCTCGATGAGTTGGAGGCTCTCGACGAGCCACATCAACTCGAAAAGTTGCGCTGGAAGGCCCAGGCCCTGCTCTCGTCGGGGCGTCTCGACGAGGCCAAAACTATCGCCGAGGAGGCGCTGACAGACCTGGCCCCATCGGCGAAAAACACAAGCTCCGCAGCTCCTCATCTCCGCATCGTCCACCAGGGCGCACAGGCGATGAGCGGTAACCGGGCCGCCATCGAAGAGCTTCGACAATTTGCACCGACGCTGGAGCATCGAGACATCCCGCCACAGCGCCGGGCCCAATGTCATATCTATCGAGCGATTGGGCTTGCCCGACACGGCGAATTCGAGGAGTCCACCGAGGCCTATCTGCGGGCTCTCGAGGAGGTCGAATCGGCCGGCTTTTTATCAAGTCTTCCGCCCTATCTGCTCGATGTCGGCCTCGCCTACCGCCGACAGGGCCACTTAGGACTTGCCCGCGAGCACTTTGCCCGCGGCCAGCGCTACGCCCATGAGGGAACCCGCCACTCCACCCGGGCCCTTCTCATCGTTCACGAAGCCCAGATCGACATCATCCTCGGCAGATTAGACGCCGCCCAATCGCTGAGCGACGAGGCCCTTCGATTTGCCGACGCCCACGGATTGGGCTCCATCGCGGCGATGTGCGGCGTGCTCGCCGGCGATATTCAGAGCGCCCGAAACAACCCGACAAAAGCCATTCAGATTTACCGAAAGGCCATCGAGCGCGGAGAAGCGAGTTCGGAGTCGCGCGCAAAATTGCTGCTTCGCACTGCCGAGGCATCGATGGATGCCGGACAACACCTGTCGGTAGACGAACTCATCGGTGATGCTCGCCGGATCATCGAAGAAGAAAATATTGCCGAGCTGACCCATTATATGGCGATGACCCGCGCCCGCCGCGACCTGTTGGCCGGTGAAGAATTCGACGCCATGACGGCCATCCAGCAATTTCGTCGCCACCTTCTGGCGGCCGAAGAAAAGGGTCAGCACGACCTGGTTCTGCAGCAAAGCCACCACCTGTGGCACCGCGCCGAAGACGACGGGCATCGAGAGTTATTGCGCGAAGTTGCCCGCGCTTTTCACGCCGCAAAACTCGCCGTGTCCATCGGCTTGCCCAGAGAGATCCGCGAGGCTTTCTCCGCGAAAGTTCCGGCCATCCCCCACCCCGATCAACTCGAGCACACGGCGGATCCCCACAGAATTGAGAGTCTCTCGCAGGCCAATCGCGAGCTGCGACAACAGCTAAAAAGCCGAGATGATAAAATTAGCCAACTCGAGCAGCACTGCGCCGAACTCGAAGATCGGCTGCGTCTTGCCCAGTCGAGCTCCCCCGACAATGAGGAGCCATCTCGGCGAGGACGAAAACCAAAGGCAACCCGCCAACAGGTCGTCGAGGCATTAGAGCGCGCCGATCGGGACTACGAACGGGCCGCCGACCATCTGGGTGTCAGCAAACGCACCGTATATCGCTACGTCAAAAAATTCGGCCTCGATCGCTAGTGGTGCTCGGCGGAAGTCCTGAGCCGTATTCGGCGAGGACTGGGCGACGAGGTGCCGGGAGCGAAGCGACCAAATAGTCTTGGGCTGCGAAGTCGTCGAAGTGAGGCGATGCGGAGTCTATGTGCAACAGGCTGCTAACGCCGTCACTCTTCCCACTGTAGACGCGGCCCTTCCTCACTCATCTGCCACACTTCATCGAAATCAAAGCCCGAAAAGCTCGACAATTCAGAAAAATCCTCGCCCTCGATCGCCGCCCCGCCGTCGCTCTCCTCGAGTCCACTGGTGGTGAGATTCCAATAGGAATCGACGACTGTGCCCTGGCTTTGACCGACCAATCCACCGACGTGATTCGCCCCGCTGACCGAGCCCGTCGAATAAGAGGTCTGAAGCTCACCGCTGCCCGGACCGCCGGCAGTGGCAATCGAGCCAATAAGACCACCGACGCGTTCATCGCCGTCGACGCCCCCCGTGGCATAGGTGTCGACCACAAGGCCCATCCGGTCGACCTGACCGACCAGACCGCCCACGCCCTGAGCCAGTGGTGCGTCGACATCTCCCGTGGCGAGACAGCGGCGAATTTCTCCATTGCCGTCGCCGACCAGGCCGCCCACAAAATTGACGTCGCCGTCTGCCACGACGTCTCCAGCGGCTTCGGCATCGACGATCAGACCGCCGATTTGATTGCCGACCAACCCGCCGACTCGCGCGTGGCTGCCCTCGACCTGGGCCGACGACCACGAGGCGTCAATCACGCCATTATGTCGACCGACCAGGCCACCGACAGTTTGCTCGCCGACCACGGTGCCACTGACGGCCACGTCTTCGATCGTTCCCTCGTTGACGGCCGCCAATCCGCCGACCCAGCGGTCGCCAAGCACGTCGACATCGACCACCTGAAGGTTGCGAACCACGCCGCCCTCGCCGATCACACCGAAGAGCCCGGTGGCGATCAGCGAGGAGTTGACCCGGTAATTCTCAATGGCAAAGCCGCCTCCATCGAATACACCCTCGAATTTCTCGCTAAAAATACTCTGCTCAAAATCCCAGTCACCGCCGAGTCCGATGGGCGCCAACGAACGGCCGGCCAGGTCAATATCGCCGTATAGCTGAAAATGAGAGGCCAGATATTGATCGGAGTCCTCGCCGGCGGGGTGGATATTCTGCAGATGGGCGACATCGCAGATGGTGAAGGGATCGTCTGTACTTCCCTGGCCGCCGCCGAAGGGACGCATCTGCGGGTCACAGGGGATATCGACACAGGTTTCCTCGACGCAACCCTGGCCAACCTCGCAGCTCTGGTCACACCCTCCGCAGTGGTCGTCATTTATCTCAATATCGACGCATTCCCCGCCGCAGTCTACGCGATCGCCGAGACATACGAACGAACAAACCCCATCCTCGCAGCTCGGCGCGGCGTGGGAATCAGCGGTGGTGCACTCGTTGCCACAGCCGCCACAGTGCTCGAGGCTATCGTCGGTGGCGACACACTCTCCATCACATGCCTCGAGGCCGTCGACACAGGCAAATGAGCAATTTCCGTCGACGCAGGCCGGCACGCCGTCTTCGACCTCCGTGCTGCATTCGATGCCGCATCCGCCGCAGTGGTTTTCGTCCGTTTCGACGTCCACGCACTCTCC
Organism: Myxococcales bacterium; assembly: GCA_007119175.1. Taxonomy (GTDB): domain Bacteria; phylum Myxococcota_A; class Bradymonadia; order Bradymonadales; family Bradymonadaceae; genus SLJM01. Next base: position 11,620 of record SKQC01000421.1, read on the forward strand.
GTCGCATTCGCTCTCCGTGGCACCGGGACACACTGGCTCCTCGATTTCCTCGGCAACGCAATAGCCATCGACACAGCTCGAGCCCTCTTCACACTGACTTTCGGTGACACAACTGACGGCATCGAGGTCCCCGTCGTAGACACACGCAGTGCCGGCGATGACAACGCCGATACCGACGACAAACGCCATAGCGAGCGCTCGCAGCGCCGACAGTCGATCAAATCGGATATAATCAGTCATGATCATCACTTTTGGTCGTGGTTTATTGCCGCGAATTGCTCTACCTGAGCGCTTGCTGTCGCAGACGCCGCGTCCCAGATCGCTTATTGCCACTGAAGAATTGGCCCCTCGCTGGTTATCTCCCAGACGTCGCCAAAGTCAAATCC
>SKQC01000222.1 GCA_007119175.1 Myxococcales bacterium
GATGATACCTGGATCTACGTCAGCCGCGGGACCGGCTATTGGGGGCCGCCGATGCGCGTCGGAGCCCCCTCGGAGATCACCGTGTTGACGCTTACGCGAGGCGGCGAAGAGGACGCCGATAAAAAACGTATTCCCGCTTAGCGCAACATGCCCGGTTCAATCTGGTGGGTGGTCGTGCAGTAGTCGCAATCGACCTCGAGAGTCTCACCGTCGGCGGTCAGCTCCTCGATTTCGTCGTCGGAGAGGGAGTTGAGAGCCGTCACTACGCGCTCTGGGCTGCATACGCAGCCGGCGTGGAATTCATCGCTCGCAAGCGTCTCAAAGCCGATGGGACCGAAGAGTTCGTCGGCCACGGCCTGTGTGTCGTAATCACAATCTTTAAAGAGTGTTGGAACACCGGGGAGATTCTCCAGGCGCGCCGTCATCAGGGCGAGCGTTGCTTCGTCGGCTTCCTCGTCGTCGGGCAGGTGTTGAACGATATAACCGCCGGCGAAGCTCAATTCGTCGCCGTCGAATTGATTACCGAGGCCGACCACAGAGGTGATCTGTTCGGAGTGATGGAGATAGCCGGTCACGGCATCGGCCAGCGATTGTCCTTGACTGGTCTCGACGACGCCCTGATGGACCTTTCCACCGAACATGGTGCGGTGAACACTGAGAAGGGTCGACGGACCGGTCTCCAGCGAGGCGCCGGGGCGAAGTCTGGCGAGTCCCCGGGTGACGCCATCGGGATGGCTATCGCCGACGAGGCTTCCGGCGTTTTGATGTTGCAAAATCACCTGCAGCCGGTTGTCGGGAGACATGGTCAGTCGAAGCAGCACCGCTGCCGAGATCAAATCGGCGAAGAGCGCGCGACAATCGGTCGGTGGCGACTGGGCCTTGAGTACTCCGCGGACCGTTTCGGTGGTGGAGGCGATGAGGATGCGAAAATTACCCTCGTCGCACATGGTGCGCAGGGCGTGATCGGTTTGAGCTGTGGCGGCCATTGTCATTGATTCCGTTTCGAAAACAGGGTTGGAGTCCACTGGCGGCGGACCATAACGGAGGGAGAACCGACTGCAAAGGGGGGGCATTCCCCCCCGGCGATCGATCTCGATCTCGATCGCGATGATCGATATCGGTAAACGATCTCGAGAATCGATCTCGAGAATCGATCTCGATCGTGAGGGCGGACAACGTTTGTGCCGGGAGCCTTGTTCGCTATTGCGAATCGGGTGAAGCTAGCGCCCCGGGGCGTCCCTATTCTGGACCATTGATAGAAGTCGCGAAAGACGAGTGCAGTGATGAGTACCAAACGCCGAGACAGACGATTTATGAAGCGGGCCATCGAGATCGCTTTAGCCTCGGAGAGCGAGGGGAACCTCCCGATTGGGTCGATCATCACGTTGGACGATGAGATCATTGCCGAGGGCAATAGCGCTGTGCTCGAGCCGGTGTACAACCCGGGGCGCCATGCCGAGATTATGGCGATCCGCGATGTCGACACCGAGTTGTGGCCCCGGGCCGCGGAGATGACCTGTTATACGACGCTCGAGCCCTGCGTGATGTGTGCGGGAACGCTTTTGCTCCACGGCGTGGGCCGAGTGGTCTTTGGGGCCCACGACACGCTCGGCGGGGCCGGTTGCACGTTGAAGCATCTGCCGGCGTATTACGACGACGGCGGTGTCTACGACTGGGTGGGCCCACTGATGCCCGAGGTCTGTGCCCCGCTTTATGAGCGAGCCGACGCGGCATTTGAGGACCTGCCGGTGGGACGCAATCAATGGAGTGAGGCGGAGAATGAGGACTCACCGCTCGCACTGGAGGATCTCTTTGAGAAACTGGACGCCTGGCGTCGCGAGAACCCACAAACCCTCGGTATTCGACGAGCCAGAGAGCATATTGCCGAGTTGGCGGATCGACTCGACGATGATCGGCGCGACGATGTGCTTCCCTATGCGCGGACGCTTTTTGAGCGCAGCGGGTATCTCAAGGATTTTCGCGCATTAAAGCGATATGCCCGCCGTGCAGGCCATCCCGATCCCTTTGAGGACGTCGAGGAGGCGGTACGCGAAAACCTGCCGGATATCTGGATTCGCCGCGCCCTTGAGCGCGGCAATCGGCAGGCCGCCGTCGATTGTTGGTATGAATTCGAAGACCATCGCCGGGCGCGTCACTGCGCCGACGAGATGGTCGCGGCCTGCGGTGACGAGGACGCGGAATTGCTCATCTCCTGCCGACTGAGCACAGTGAATTATCTCATCGGTCGCCGCGCCCGCCGACATTATCGAAAAGCCTGCGCCGAGCTACGCAAATTGCGCGATGAGCTGGGGCGGGCCGGAGCCGCCGAGTATTGGCATTTCGTCATCGACGATATTCAGACCCGATACGACAGCCGGCCGGCTCTGCTCGACGAGTTGGATAAGGCGGGATTTGTGGACTCCTGATACGGATCGGGCGGCCCTCAATACAGACTGCGAACGAGGCGAAAACCGGTGCCCGCAGAGCGGGCTTTTGAGGGCGAAAACTCCCGGGAGGCCAGCCGGCACATCTCGGGGGTCGAAAACCAGCATCCGCCGCGGACCGGCATCGGTTCGTCGTCGGTGACGGCGTCCAGATCGGAGTGGTCGTCGGGGGCACACCAATTGCGGATATTGCCCGCTGCTCCGCGCATCCCGTACGGGCTCTCATCGTCGGGATAGGAATCGACGGGAACCGGCTCCGGTTTGGTCTGTGTACTGTGGAGCATGCGGCACCACGTCGGATCCAGCGTGTCGCCCCAGGGAAAGAAGCGTCCATCGACGCCTCGGGCGGCCTTTTCCCATTCGTTGCTCGTCGGAAGCCGCCAGCTTTGGGCGGTCTTTGAAGAATACCATCTCGCGTAGGCGCGAGCGCTGTGCCAGTGCACGAGGCTGACCGGCAGATGTAGAAAATCGTCGATTTCGCCAGGGGGCAAAAAATAGCCCTGATCGTCGCGCGAATAGATCAGGTTGCCCTCTTGAAAGCCAATATTGCCGGCGTTTTTCGGTGCGTGTTGCACCGCTTTTTCGACCAACCCCTGATCGACGAGGTCGTTGAGAAATTCCAGATATTCAGCATGGCAAACCGAGAATTTCTGGATAATAAAGGGGTCGACCCAGACCACCGAAAGGGGGGCGCCGTTGAAGGCCCGAGAATCGCCTCCTCGCCAGAATGAGCTGGCGGGGACGTAAATCTCGTTGGATTCGATCTCGTCGGCGAAGGGAAGCGGCACGTCATAGGGCTGCCAATCCGACGGGGCACCGGTCCAGCAAC
>SKQC01000306.1 GCA_007119175.1 Myxococcales bacterium
CTACCGGCGCCTCACTTAAAACCCGAGTCGCCGAATTGAGATCCAGAAAGGGCCGCGGCTCAGCGCTTCGCCAGGTCGTCAAAAAAGACCAGGCCATCTTCACCCGCGACGCCAGTCAGTGGTCCCAATTGTTGATCGTGGTGGCGATCATCATCATCTACCTGGTCAACTTCAAATATTTCGAGGTCGCCGCCGACGAGACGCTTATCGGCGATGTGGGACTGGCTTTTTTCAATCTCGCCGCCTGTGCCTTCGTCGTCGTCGCCCTCTGCGGGCGATTCTTATTTCCCGCCGTCAGCCTCGAGGGGCGCTCCTTCTGGCTGATCTTGCAGGCGCCGATTTCACTGGAGCGCTTTTTGGTCGGAAAGTGGCTCGGAAGCATTCTGCCCGTGGTGCTGGTCGGCCAATTTTTGATCCTGTCGTCGAATCTACTGGTGGGAATGGGAATCACCATCACCCTATTGGCCGCCATCCAGACTCTGATCATCTCGCTCGTCGGCTCGGCAATGGCCGTGGGAATGGGCGCGATGTATCCACAGTTTCACAACCCGAACGCCGCCAAGATCGCCTCGAGCTTCGGCGCCGTGATCTTCATGATCATCACCATCCTGCTCACTCTGGTGCTGATCGGATTGTGGTTTCACGCCACGCTGACCCTGGGCAATATGAGCGACGCTTCACCGACGATCTTAACCTGGGTCGCCGCGGGCCTCGGCTTCGCCGTCTCAGCAATTACCATCTGGCTCATCTTCAAAGTGGGCGCTTTCATGTTACGCCGGCAATTTTAAGTTATGACCGACACTCCACAGACATCGTGCCGCCCGCTTCTGCCGGCTTTGCTCGTCGCCGCCTGTGCCACGGCACTCGCCCTGATCATTCTGGGGCTCCAGCCGCTGCGCACGCCGCTATACTGGTGGCATGTCGCCATCGGCGACGCCATCTACACCTGGGAGCGAATCCCGGACCAGCAGCTCTTTTTATTTACCGTCAAAGCCAACGAAGGCTGGGTCTATACCTCCTGGCTCGGCTCGGTCATCACCGCTTTGTTCCACGAAGTGGGTGGCGCCGAGTTGGGCCTATTGGTTCGAAACGCCATGGGTGCCCTGTCGGTGGGTCTCGTCGCCTATTTTGCGGCCCGCCGAAGCGACGACATCACGGCGATCGCCATCCCCGCACTCATCGCCACGGGGCTGGTATTTCTCTTCGCCGAACCGGCACCTGCCACGCTCGTCCTGCCCTTCGCAACGGTGCTGCTGGCCGCCGGGTTTTTGCTCTTCGAGCATCCGGAAAAATTCTGGCCGGCTTTATTTTTTCCGGCCGTGGTCCTCGCCGTCATCAATATCGATTTTGCCTCGGCAGCGGTGTGTATTTTTGTCGCACTGGTGGTCACAACAGAATTATTGCGTCGAGCGCGCACTTCGGATGCCCGAAAACCGATGGTTATCGGCGCCGTCATTTCCGCTCTCGCCCTGCCCAGCCTCTTTGGATTTGCCTACGGACCGACCTACTGGACCGAGTCCTTCGCCGTGGCATTTGCCGCTCCGGAGACATTTGTATCGGCATCGGTGATCGCACCCGCTATCGTCGTCGCACTCCTCGTGGCGCTCCTGGCGCGCAGCGACGACGCCCATCTTCCGGCACCGTGGCCCGTCCTCGCCGTCCTGGTCGTCGGCACCGGCCTCTTTGCCCTCGCTGCTCCGGCGACGATCCCAATCTTCGCCATCGCCTCCGCCATGGTCTTAGTCGCCCCACTTTCGCACCTTCTCGATGGGAAATCGCCGAAACGACCGGGCACCCCGGCTCTTATCGTCGCCCTTCTCTTGCTCACTGCCGGCGCCGTCGTCCTCCAGCCCGGCGTCGACACCAGGGCACCGATCCTCACCGCTGTCCACGACGACGTGCGCACAACGCCGCCGGCCGCCGGCACCCTGACCGACGACCTCCCCTTGCGCTGCGCTGAAGAATTAAATCGCACCGGCCGCACATTGCGTGTCTTTCACGACGGCGAGCACGCCGGGTTTTTGCTCTACCACTTACTCAGCACTGAGCGCCCCCACCCGCTTCTCTTCGATTACCACCGCGAACTCATCGACGGCGAGACCGCCGACCTCGCCGAATTATTGCGCACCGATCGCGCCGCCCGGGGCCATTTTCAGCAGCGCGGCATCAACGCCGCCGTCGTCGACCGTCATTCCTATCCCGCCCTCGTCGACGAGCTCGACGAGGCGCCCGAATGGCACGAATTCATACCCGACGCTGATAGCCCCACTGCCTGTTTTTACCTCGGCAGAGTCTCGGAATAAGCGGCGTCGTAAAAGCACCAATCATCCGTCCCTCAGCCGCTGATAGTCCTCCTGTGACATGCCCTCACCGGCCATTTCACCCTCCAACAAGAGCTGAGGAATGCCACCGATCTCCTCAACCTGCATGCCGTACTCGACCTCGACGACATAATAGGCGCCGCCCCAGTAGACGCCGATGGCGAGCAACCAGACGACAAGTGATTTGCCGAGCTCGCCTCGGCTCCCGGCCAATAAAAAAAGGTAAAGCACGGTGGCAGTGATCAGCACGCCGATCATGCCGAAGCCGCTGGTAAAATAGGCGATGACGTTGGTGGCAGCGACGATGCACAATCCGCTGATAAAATCGTTGTGCTCAACGGAGACATCCATGATCCGAAAGGCGATCAAAAGAACCACCAATTGGAGGACCGCAGCGAGGCCATAAAAAATCTCGGGCGTCCAGCTAATCTCACCCGCTGCAGCGACCACCAACACAATCATCGAAAACCTCGGCTCGCAAAGACTTGTCTAGCTGCCCGTTGCACATAGTTTCCGCATCGCCTCGGCGGCTGATTTTGCCCAACAGGCTCCTCGCCTCAACGAGTATAGGCCGTTTTGAGCGCGAGAAACACCATCACCGGCGCCGACCTGCGCGATCGCCGGCAAACTCCCAGCCGAATCGGACCGCCTCGCGAAGCGCCGGCCATCGCTCCTGGACCTGAGCGTCCCATCCCCGGCGGGCGTCCTCCTCTATCTCCTGCCAGCTCCGGCCGCCAATGGTCTCGTCCTGCGCCAGCGCCAGTCCGTATTGATAGGCCTGCGAGAAGGTCTCGAAGGGAATCGAGCTCTGCGAGAAGACCTCTTCGTAATGGCGTCGGACAGCCGCGTTGAAGCGAGCCGTCGGTTGCGGCCAGGACGACGCCTCCGGCGGCACCTCGTACTGAATCGGTTCGCGATAGGCGCGGCGGCTTAGCCCGGTGGCACCACC
>SKQC01000294.1 GCA_007119175.1 Myxococcales bacterium
GAGCCGGAGCCGGAAGAAGAGGAAGAAGTTGTCGAGGAAGAAGAAGAAGTCGACGATCTGACTCGAGAGCTCGAGCGGATGCGCTGAATCTCCATAGATCGGTATTACGGCGTCGAGGAATCATCCTCGGCGCCGTTTTTATTTTCTCGATGCTCCTCCAATAGGGCGGGAGCCGGTGAATCATTGGCCGCCATTCGACTGGCGATCCAGTCCATCATGAGCCGAGCTTTTTGAATCGGCCTCGGGATCAATGCGGTGTAATACAGCCGATAGGCCAACCAGGCCGCTTTACCCTCCAGCAGTAATCCGCGCATCTCGAGAGCGGCGTCGTTGCGTCCAAGGGTGACGAAATCGCCGCGATCTTCGTATTGAAATGGTTTCTTCATCCGACCCGACATATCGGCCAGTAGATTTCGCGCCGCCCATCGTCCCTGTTGCAATGCGATCTGTGGATTGGAGCGAGTCGGCACATCGGAGAGTGGCGCGGCGGCGTCGCCGGCCACGTAGACGCCGGGGACCTCGGTAATCGCCAGGGTGTCGTCGACCTCGATTCGATCCAGATCGTCTACTTTTGGAGCGGCCTGCGACCACAGTGATATGCCCCGTCGGCCGGCGCAGTGAAAGGCCATCGAATGCGGATAAGAAGAGCCGTCATCGAGATGGACTTTCTCGGCTTCCACGCGTTGAATTCGCTGCTCTAAATAGGTCTGGACTCCCAATCCGTCGAGAACACGCGCTGCCAACTGCGAGACCTGCTCGGAGTGGTCGGGGAGCAGTCGATCCCCCTTTTCATAAAGGGCGATTTCGACGTCGCCACCCTCTGGGGTCAGACCGTGATCGATGCGCAACCCGGTGGCCAACTCGGCGGCCCATTCGACACCGCTGGTGCTACCGCCGATCAGGGCAAATCGAAGGGGCCGATCGCCGGTGGCGCACAGCTCCAAGAGATCCCGTCGAATCGCCGTGGCGTCAGTCAGTGTACTCGGTCCTACCAGCTTGCTTGCCCCGTCGAAGGCCTCTTCGTCGCGCACGCTCCCTGTGGCGATTAGAAGGTAGTCGAAGGGGATTTTCTCCCGCGTGCCGACGAGGTGTCGTTTGGCGAAATCAATATCTTCGACCTCGTCGATGATCACCTCAGTCCGCGCGCTGAACGCCTCGTCGACAGGGGTAATGATATGGTTTGCCTCCAGCTCGCCGCTGGCGACGCCGGGTAATAAGGGAGTGAAGACGAAATGAGCTCTTCGGGTCACCACGGTCAACTGGACACGTCGGCGGCCCGTAAGCTCTTTTTCGATTCGACGGGCGGCATGATAGCCGGCGAATCCGCAGCCGAGAACGACGATCTGACGCATCGAGATCTCCATTTTATATAAAAAGAGGCGGGATGGATTGCTGGTTCCCTGCCATTGCAGGGAGCTCAGTGAAACGCGAAGTGACGCCAACCGCAAGGTCAATTCGTCTTCATTTTCGACTTCCTGTCCGGTTGTCAATCCGGGCCGAACTGCGAGGCGATATCGGCGAGCGATATCTTTTAATTTTTCTGGACGAAATGAACCCTAGAAATAGCTTCAAGGAAGGAGGGTAAGGGGCTGGAATTTTTGGGTTCTGTGAAATGTCTTTTTGCAGGGAGACCACAAGATGTAGTGGTGCCGGTCATAAAGAGGCACCAGATGATGGGGAGGAAAGTTGACACGTTCGAACTCCACGATATGCTGGCCATTCGAAATTACACCACATGAGGGGAGTGGGCGGCCAGACGCACGAGTGCGGCCAAAAAGGTGGCCTCGATGCGGCCGAAGTAGAAAGGATGTTTCGCAGTAAACTAACCGCTAATTTTGATGATCTGGAGAGCCAAGGATGACGACGTCGATCGAAACTTCTCTGCCGAATAACCGTAGCAGCCACGACAAAATGGAAAAAAAACCGCTGCGAAAGTTTAAACCGACGGGGAAGGGGCTGGAATTTGAACGCTATTTTACCACGGACGGTGTAGACCCAATGGAGGAGGTGGAATGGGAGCAACGAACCGCCACCATCGGCAAGGAGACCGGGGAGGTTGTATTTGAGCAAAAAGATGTCGAAGTACCGGCCGACTGGTCGCAGATGGCGACCAACGTGGTCGTCTCCAAGTATTTTCGAGGAAAACTGGGAACCTCGGAGCGTGAAACCAGTGTTCGTCAATTGATTCGGCGAGTGGCCGATACCATCACGAACTGGGGGATCGAACAGGAGTATTTCGCCACGCCGGAAGACGCGGAGACCTTTCGCGACGAGCTGACCTATCTGGTGCTCCATCAGAAGATGGCCTTCAATAGCCCGGTGTGGTTCAACGTCGGGGTCGAAGATAAACCCCAGGCGTCGGCCTGCTTTATCAACTCCGTGGACGACGAAATGGAGTCGATTCTCGGTCTGGCCAAGACCGAAGGTATGCTCTTTAAGTGGGGCAGTGGCACGGGATCGAATCTGTCGACGATTCGCTCCAGCAAGGAGAAGTTGCAGGGCGGCGGTACGGCCAGCGGTCCGGTGAGTTTTATGCGGGGCTACGATGCGTTCGCCGGCGTCATCAAATCTGGAGGAAAGACGCGCCGGGCGGCAAAGATGGTGATCTTAAACGCCGACCACCCCGATATCGTCGACTTTATTCGCTGCAAAGCCGATGAAGAAAAAAAGGCATGTGCCCTCATCGACGCTGGCTACGACGGAGGATTTAATGTCCCCGGCGGAGCGTATGACTCGGTCTTTTTCCAAAACGCCAATCATTCGGTTCGCGTTGGCGACGATTTTATGAAAGCCGTGGAAAATGATGAGGAGTGGACGACGCGGGCGGTGACCGACGATCGCGAAATCGAGACCGTGCCTGCACGTGAGATTATGGATGAAATCGCCGATGCCGCCTGGGACTGCGGCGATCCGGGAATGCAATACGACACGACCATCAACGAGTGGCATACCTGCTCGGAGACGGATCGGATCTATGGCTCGAATCCCTGCTCCGAATATATGTTCCTCGATGACTCGGCGTGCAATCTGGCGAGTCTGAATCTGTTGACCTATCGCGATGAGAACGGCGATTTCGATCCGGAGAGCATGAAAAAGGCCGTCCAGCTCACGATCACCGCTCAGGAGATTCTGGTCGACAACGCTGGATATCCGACTCCGGATATCGCCAAGAACTCCCACGCATACCGACCGCTCGGGTTGGGCTATGCCAATCTCGGGGCGTTGCTGATGGCCCGTGGGCTGCCCTACGACTCCGATGAGGGACGAGCCTATGCCGGAGCGATCACCGCCTTGCTCTGCGGTGAAGCCTATCGTCAGTCGGCGGCCATCGCCGAGTCCACCGGCCCCTTCGACGGCTATCCGCCCAACGAAGAGCCGATGCTCGAAGTGATCGAAAAACACCGCACCGCCGTCGACAATATCGGTGAGGACTGGGCGGCCATCGATGACCTCGACGTCTTCAAGGCCGCCAAGGCATCCTGGGATGAAGCCCTGGAGCTCGGAAAAGAGCACGGGTATCGAAATAGCCAGGTCACCGTGTTGGCCCCGACGGGCACCATCGGATTTATGATGGATTGCGATACCACCGGTATCGAGCCGGATATCGCGTTGATTAAATACAAAAAATTGGTCGGTGGAGGCTATTTCAAGATCGTCAATCAGACGGTGCCGGAGGCCCTTCAACGGCTCGGTTATGACGCCGAGGAACGACAGGCGATACTCGATTATCTGATGGAAAACGACACCGTCGAGGGAGCACCGCATATTCGCGACGAGGATCTGCCGGTCTTTGATTGCGCCTTCGAGCCGGCCAATGGGACGCGTTCCATTGCTCCCATGGGCCATGTGCGCATGATGGCGGCAGCACAGCCATTTTTGTCGGGCGCCATCTCGAAGACGGTCAATATGCCGAAGGATGCCACCCGCGATGAGATTGCCGATATTTACGTCGATGCCTGGAAGTTGGGCCTGAAGGCGATCGCGATTTATCGAGATGGGTGCAAGCGCACTCAGCCGCTGTCGACGAAGCACGACGACGGCAGCAACCAAACCGTCGATGTCAGCGAGATCGACACCGAGTCTCCGTCGGGGATCACCAATTGGGGCGATGCTGAACGCCGCCGTCGATTGCCCGATGAGCGCCCGTCGATCACCCACAAATTCTCCATCGCCGGCCATGAAGGCTATATTACGGTGGGGATGTACGACGATGGATTGCCCGGCGAGATCTTTATCGTCATGAGCAAAGAGGGCTCCGTCGTCAGTGGATTAATGGACTCCTTTGCCACGTCGATCTCCCTGGGCCTACAATACGGGGTCCCGCTGGAGGTGATGATCGACAAGTTCAGCCACACCCGGTTTGAGCCCAGTGGCATTACCGACAACCCGCAGATCCGCTTTGCCAAGTCGGTCGTCGATTATATCTTTCGGTGGCTCGCCGATAAATTTCTCGGTGAAGAGGAGCGAAATATCTATATGTCCAAAAACCGAGAGGAGCCGTGGCGTCCGGGGGTCAATAGTGGCTCATCGGAGGTCGAGGACGAGGATGTCGAAGGGGAGATGGAGAGCGAGTCGGCGAAGGCCACTTCGGAGTCCAGCGACAGTGAAAACGGCGCGGTCTTTTCCGGGGCCCGTGACGGTCAGGTGATCTTCGATGCCACACGTGGCAAGAAGGGTAGCGTCTTTACTCTTCAGGCCGACGCCCCCCCCTGCTCGGCGTGTGGGACGATCATGATCCGCTCCGGATCCTGTTATAAATGCACCAATTGCGGTTCCACCAGCGGCTGCAGTTGAGCGTGATGGTTAGTTTCCGAACGGGAACTAATTAATTATTACTGCTGACGAAGGCGACGGGCCGGTTTCCACTCGGAAACCGGCCCGTCGTGTACTATCTAACCCGCTGTGGAAATTTTCGGGTTCGAGCAGTAGCCTCCATCGGAGGGCTAGCAGCCTGTTGCGCACAGTGATCCGAGGAGCGGTATCTTTTTGGCGATGAAATCCAGCCCCATTACAGAGACGACGATCAAGGCGTGGCTACTCCTCGTATTGATCGCCCTCGGGGGCTGTTCCGACTGTCGGGAGAGCACACTCGATTCCACCGAGGAGTGGCTTCGTGAAGATCCGCAGCGGCCCGGAAAAGTGGGAGTATTGGTGGGGCTTCAGGTCGCTCAGTCGGCACGCGGTGTCGCGGAATGGCGAATGCGCCGCGGCGACGATCCCTGTGATATTCAATGGCGTCTCGACGAGCCGTTTGCCGTTGATTTCGACCTCGAAATCAAAGTGCAGCGCAGTTCCTGGGGACGTCGCTGGTCGGAGCGCGGCCAATGGAGAAGGGATGAGGATAATCGCTGGATGATCGACTCACAGGTCGAATTTAGCGGGGGCGACGACCTCTCGGGAGTGCGCGAGTACCGGGTTTACGGCGATGAAGATGACTTTTTCGAGTGGCTCGGCCCCGATCTGGCGGCTCGCCATTCGGCCGATAGCAAAGCCAAACGGCACTGGCAGCGGGAATTCGGAGGGCGTTTTTCCGGATTGATGACTCTCGTATCTGCGGAGTGGCAACAAGCCGATGACGACGGCCATAATGAGCGCTGGGTTCCCGGCGGTCGTCCGCGGCTCTGCGGCCCGGTTGATGGGACCGACCAGGTGCCGTCGTGGAGGCCTATTTTAAATACCCGGGCCACCCGGAAGAGGGCATTTATCCATGCCGAAAAGCGTTCCGACGACGGCGGGGCCTGTCGTGTTCTCGAGGCCAGTTATCGACTCGAGCGTGGCGGAGAGATGAAGATTCGGCTGCGCGAATGTCGGGGCGAAGCGCCACAGATCGTACAGCCGCCACAGGTCGGGCGAATCGTCGACGTCGATCGCGATAAAAGCAAAAGTGCCACCAGGCGTCAGTTGCAACGGTGGATCGAGAAGGGATTGGTAGTACAGAGCGAGAAAGAAGGAGAACAATGAATTCTGCAGATGGGCGAGAGCGCCTGAGACGAGCCCGGCGAATAGTGGTGAAGGTGGGGAGTGCCGTATTTTTTCAACGCGATCATCGGGTCGATCGGCCGGCCTTTGCGTCGCTGGTCGAGGGGTTAGATGAATTGATCCGCGATGAGCGCGCGGTCTTTTTGGTCTCTTCCGGCGCCGTTGCAATGGGGCGACAATGGCTCGGTAGCGTCGAGGGGGCCTCCCGGGATATTCCCCGGCTGCAGGCGCTGGCAGCGATGGGACAGTCGCGGCTGATGGAGATGTACGAGGCTGAATTCTCCCACTACGAGCGCAAGGTTGCCCAGGTGCTATTTTCGCGCGATGACCTCTCTGATCGGCGTCGGTATCTCAACGCTCGCCGCACATTGCAGCGTCTTGAGGAATTCGGCGCCGTGGCAGTGATCAATGAAAATGACACGGTGGCCACTGAGGAGCTTCGCTTTGGCGATAACGATGAGTTGGCGGCGATGACCGCCGGTCTTGTTGGCGCCGACGCGCTGATCTTGCTCTCCGATGTGGATGGACTGCGAAAGGTGAGCACCAATTCGGACGGTGGACGCGAGTATGGCGACAAGATCGACGCCATCGCTGTTGACGATGAGCGCATCGACCGGTGGGCCGGGCCCTCGGATAGCAGCGTGGGGACAGGGGGAATGATCTCGAAGGTCCGGGCGGCCAGGCTGGCCGCTCGCTCCGGGGTGGTGACCGTGATCGCACCGGGAAAAAGGCCGGGCGTATTGTCGCAGATTAGTGCTGGAGAGCCGGTGGGCACGGTTTTCGAGCCCGGCGATGAGAGTGTTGTGGCCGGTCGCAAGGTCTGGCTCGGCGGCGGTGCCATGGCCCGGGGAAAGATCGTCTGCGACGAGGGGGCTCGCCGTGCGGTGCGCAAAAAGGGGGCCAGCTTATTGCCGTCGGGGATTGTCTCCGTCGACGGGGACTTCGACGAGGGCGAAGTGGTGGAGCTCGTCGATCAAAAGGGCCGAGTATTTGGCCGGGGTCTGGCGGTCTACAGTGCCGAGGAATTGCGCGCCATCGCCGGCAAGCAGTCGTCGGTCATCGAGGATGAGTTGGGATATAAATTACTGGATGAGGCGGTCCACCGGGACAATTTGCTCGTGTTGTGAAGCCGGATGTTTAGCCTTAGACCGGCAAAAACTGGCGCAAGACGTCGGGGCCGAGGTAGAGCATGATCGCTGTGGAGATGAGGATCGAAAGCGCCAAAAAGGGGTTGAGAAAATTCTGCACGCGGACGCGCCCGGTGGAGATGACTTCGCCCTCCACAGCGATCTCGCAGCGCGGGTTATATCCGACGATGGAGATCAATTCCGCTTCAATATGGTGAATTTCACCGTCGTCCCCTTCATATAGACCTTCCAAGAGGGGACGGGTGCGCGGGCCACCGAGTCGGTCGAGACACTCGTCATCAAGCCACAATTCATATTCCGGGGCCAAAAACAGCCATCGGGCCGTCCAATCGCCAGTGACCTGCAGGGTGTGTTCGTTCCACTCGACCTTCATCGCTTTTTCCTCGTCGAAGACGGGGGGAGAGATCCCATCATACCGGGTGGGCGTGGCGAAGGAAAAGGCCAAGGTGTCGTCGAGACCTGAGAAGCAGCCTCAAGGGAGGGGCTAGGCGTCATTTCTCACCAGATGGGATCCGGGGCAAAACAGAATGTGCGAGACGACAGCTCGGGCAGGTCTCGAGCGGAGTATCGCGCATTCTGTACAGTATCCGGGTGTCACTATGGTGAGAAATGAGCCTTAGGCGTCGTCCAGCGGGGGACTTTCCTGGGCGATCTGAGACTTTTCGACCAGAATATATTTTTTGTGAACCCGCTGAGCGTAGGCGCAGTTCTCGGCGATGGACTGCTCGGTATAGGGCTCCTCACGGCAATCGAGGACGTCTGTCCAACCCGCGATCTGCGGGGGGAAATAGACGTCGAGGCCGGATTTTTCGACGCTGGTGACCTGCTCGGCCGTTCGTGCGTCGTACAAATAAAGCGATTCGTCGCTCATGGATACCCACGGATTTTACAATAAGAAGGTGGCTGGTGAATTCGACGGCGTTACCAGGCCGCCAATCGGGTTCCCCAGGATTAGTTGGAGTAGAGTCGCTCGCGGCGTTCTTGCTCCTCTTTGCAGGCGATGCACATCGTCGTCACCGGACGGGCTCGCAGCCGCTTGAGCGTGATATCTTCGCCGCAGACGACGCATTCTCCAAACTCTCCGTCGTCGATGCGCTCTAATGCGAGATCGATTTTTTCCATCAGCGCTCGCTCCCGGCCGCGGAGGCGCAGACTCAAGTTCTGATCGGTGAGCGCACTGGCCAGATCGGCCTCGTCGGCCATATCATCTTTGGAGAGCTCGATTTCGTTTTCGATGGTGTGTGCGGCTTTTTTTAAGAGCCGCTTTTTTTCTTCGGTCAGAAGCTGGCGAAATTCGTCGAATTCTTCAGGACGCATGGCGATACCCACGGATAAAAAGGGTGTCGTACCTGAGTAACAGGAACGACGGTGAAAGCAATTACGGCGCCGAATACGAGTTGGATACAGGGAAACCTAGACACCGTAAAGGTGCAAATCCAGTCGAGTTTCTCCGGACAAGTCCCGTATCACGCCTGAGATTCATCCCGTATTCTACGGGCGAATACTATTGAAATCACGGGGGAGTGCAAGCAGAGAAGCGATCGCCGCGGCTGTGGCGGCGATCGCCTCTTGCGGTGGACGACCGAAGGTGGCCACAAAGAGGTGGGCAAAGAGATCTTGTCGCCGTGGCCGGTGCCGTGAATCGGGCTCGATGTGCCGCGATCGTGGTGTCGGCGTATTCGTAGGATATATGCGCTTATTCCCGGGACCGAAACTTTCTGGGAAAAAAACTTTGCAGCGCCCCTATCTGAGGTACAATTGTTAACAGATCGTGAAGACGAAAAGGCTGCTGACTCGACACGAATAGGCCGATATTTAGATGATAGTGAAGACGAAATCGGACCGGAATTCTTGACACCCTTTTTATGGGCATGCCACCATGGGCCCAGATCTCTTCGAGTACAGCTTTAAGTTTTAAGGAGAAGTCATATGGCGTTGATGAGCAAAGGACGGAACTGTATGGGCCTCGACATCGGGTCGAGCGGGGTCAAGATGACCGTCCTTAAGAGCATCAAAGGTGGATTGCGACTTGAAGCCTTCGATCACGCGAAGCTGCCGCCGGAGACGATCGTCGACGGGGCGCTGATGAATTCCACGGTGGTCGCCGATGTGATCCGCGAGTTGATGGACCGCAATAAATTGGGCCGAAATAAAGCCACCGCCCTGAGTGTGTCCGGAAATACGGTGATCGTAAAAAAGATTCGCCTCCCCTTAATGACTCAGGAAGAACTCGAGGAATCCATCCAGTGGGAGGCCGAGCAACATATTCCCTTTGATATTCAGGATGTGTTTATCGGCTTTGAGGTGGTGGCTCCCAAGACAGAACAGGGCCAGATGGACGTCGCGCTGGTGGCCGCCAAAAAGGAGATGATCAACGATTATGTCGCCGTCTGCCACGACGTGGGACTGGAATCGATGGTGGTCGACGTCGACGCCTTTGCCCTGCAGAATATGTACGAGGTCAACTACGGGTTTCACCGCGACGAAACGGTGGTCTTGCTCGATGTGGGAAACGCCGTGGTCACCATGAACGTCGTCACCGACGGGGTGACCATGTTCACCCGCGATCTGTCACTGGGCGGAGCCGATATCACGGAAGAGATTCAGAGTCGGCTCAATATCACCTATCAGGAAGCGGAATTATATAAGATGGGCGGCGGCCCGGGCATGTCCTCCGACGAGGTCTTGCCTCAAGAGGTGGAGACCATCATCCAGGATAAAGCAGAGGATATGGCCCACGAAATTCAGCGATCCCTTGATTTTTACGCAGCCACGGCCGCCGAAGACGATATCGACAAGATCGTCATGTCCGGCGGCACCGCGGCGATCCCCTCCCTGGTGCGAACCATCGAGCGCATCAGCGGGGTGCCCACGGAAGTGGCCAATCCATTTCGCAACATCGATTACGACGAACGCCAGTTTTCCCCGGAACGTATTCAAGCCTGGTCGCCCATCGCCGCAATTAGCGTGGGACTGGCATTGCGGAGGACCAACGAACGATGATTCGCGTAAACTTATTGCCCGTACGAAAGGCGCGACGCCGATCTCAGGGACGAATGCAGTTGATTTTGTTCGGGGGCGTCCTGTTGATTTTGATGGCCATCCTGGCGGTGGTCCACCTGTACTACCACGACCAACTCAACCAGTGGCAGGACGAAGTCTCCGATGCGGAGGCGACGATTGCCGAGTTGGAAGAGGAGACGGCGGGAATCGAAGAGCTAGAACGGGAAGCCCGCCAGCTCTCCGCCCAGTTGGAGGCGCTCAACGAGCTGGAAGCCCGTCGGGTCGGCCCGGTGCAGATGCTCGATGAATTGCAGGCCATGTTGAGCCCGCCGCGCGATGAAGAGGCGCGGGTGGCGCAGATGCGCCGCGATTGGAACGTGGAATGGGATACCCGTCGACTGTGGATCGATTCCTTTGAAGAGGGCGACGGTGGATTTACCCTCGATGGTTATGCTGGAAATGCCGATGACGTCGCAGAATTTTTGCAGAGAATGACAACCGCCGTATACTTCGGAAACGTCGAGCTCGACTATATTGATCGACAAGGTGGTGACGCGGAGCTGGTGTCATTTCATCTGCGCGGTGAGCTCGATTACACCGGATTCGACGAACGTGCCGATGCGGACGACGACTCCTAGACTGACGAAAATGGCGCAAGGATTGTGGCAATGAATAAACTCATCGACCGGTTTAATGCGGTCCCGCTGACCCAGAAGATCCTGGTCTTATTTTTGGCGATGGCCGGCATTCTCGCTCTCTTTTTCGTGGGATTATATCAGCCCACCACAGAGGAGATTGAGGAGCTCAAACGCGAGGCGTCGTCACTGGAGCGCGAGGAGAATCGCCTCATGGAGATTCGCGAAAGCCAGGCGGAGATGGAGGCCCAACTGCAGGAGCTCAACCAACAACTGCAGATCGCCCGCGAGAAATTACCGGAGTCGGCGGAAATCCCGAATCTGTTGCAGCGGGTCTATAATCAGGCGAAGACGGCGGGGCTGACCATCGAGCATTTTCAGCGCAACAGCGAGGTCACCCAGACCGATTATATCGAGATTCCCGTGTCAATGGAGTTGACGGGGACATTCGACGAAGTGGCCAATTTCTTCTTCTTCGTCGGACGGATGACGCGAATCATCAATATTCAAGATTTGACGCTTCATCGCCAGGAATCGGGATTGACCCCTGATGGGCAATTGTCGGTCAGCGCTCAGGCCACCACCTTTCGATGGAACCCCGACAGTGCGCCATGAGCCGGGACATAGCGAGTTGGACGCGATTTTCAGTGGATAATGGACGAGAAGACGAGATCCGAATGAAGAGGATAGGTAACAGACAGGTGGGTGCGGGGGCCTCACGCCGGAGCTCGAAATGGGGTATCGCCCTGATGGTGGTGCTGATGTCGCTGCCCGTCGTCTGGGGCTGTCCGCCGGACGTGCAGACCGAGACGCCGCAGCGCGACCGCGATGGCGATGACGAGGTAGGACTCGATATCGACGTCGACGACTTCGCGGAGTTTGAGGAGGTCGATGAATATTCGCGTCCCGACTATCCGGTGCGTCGAAATCCTTTCCGGCCCGACAGCGATGTGCTGGCCGTTGAGGACGACGAGGAGACCGACGATGATCTGCGTCCAACCGAGCCTTTAGAGCGCTATGCGTTATCGGCGCTCGACCTGGTGACGATCATCAGTGAGACGACGGTGCCCAAGGCGATGTTCGTCGACCCATCTGGACTGGGACATTTTGCCAAAGAGGGAGATCGGATCGGTGAAAACGACGGTGTGATCCGGACCATTCGCTCCAATGAAGTCGAGGTCCAGGAGGGTGGACAGACCGGGACGATTCTCACCGTCGAGATGCGCGAGCGCGACCCGGTGGCCTCCAGTCAGGACGATGGGTTGACCGAGGCCGAGCGAGAGACCCTGCGGCGTCTGCTGGAGAGTGAAGAGGGCCGCGAGGCGCTGGAAGGAGAATTTGCCGGCGATGAGTCGGCCCAACAACGTGATGATACGGGTGATGAGCGATTTCCTGGACTGCTACCGCCGGAAAGAGACTGATGGACGAACTACGAATATCACAGCTGCTGAAGTGCCCCGGGGTGGCTACAGAGCCATGCCCCACTGGATTCCGAGATGGACTGCCTAGAGCTGCGAGACGCAGGAGTCATGCTATGAGATGGAAGTTATCCGTGTTGATGCTGTGTGCTTTATTTTTCTGGGGCACACCTGCTCTAGCCCAGGGATCGGGGGCCGGCGACGACGCCGAACTCAACGCCGTCGATGCCCTGGCCGTCGATGAACAGGACGACGGCACATATATCCGCATCGAGGGTACTGAGGAGGCGACGTTCTCGGTCTTTAAACTCGATCATCCGCCGCGCTTATTCGTCGATTTGTCGAATAGCAAATTGGCCGGCGATGAGTTGAGTCGCGATGTGTACAACGGGGTGATCTCAACGGTCAATCTCATCGAATTCGAGGACGGCTTTCAGGAAGTGGCTCGCCTGGTGGTGGGCTTTGAGGAACCGGCCCATTACGACGTGCGCACCGAGGGCAATGAAGTGGTCGTCTTTATCGACGGCGATGCCCGAGACGACGGTGGCGCCGTGGCGGCCGACGATGAGTTGCTTCAGCAGCGCGAAGCCGAATTAGCCGAGGCCCAGGCCCGCCTGGAGGGAATGGAGCAGCGCTATGAAAGCGAAGTCGAACAACGCGCCAGCGACTACGAATCGGCGCGATCGGAATTGGAGAATACCCGTCAAGAATTGTCACAGGCCCAACGGGAATTGACGCAGATGCGCGAGCAACGCGATCAGGCCTCCGGCGAGGAATTGCGCCAACTGGAATCGGCCATCGACGAGCAGACTCAGGCCCTGCAATCAGCACAGGCACAGGCGGAAGATAAAGAACGCGATGTAGAACGCATGCAGCAGAGCATGGCTGAATTAAAAGAGGAGCGCGATGCTGAGCGAGCGCGCTTTGAAGAGGCGCAAAGACAGGCCGAGCAGGCCCGTCAGGGTGAGCGCCGCGCCCACGCACAGATCGACGAGTTGCAGGGGCGCTTAGGCGAAATGGATACGGAAGTCGACAATGCGGAAGCCCGTATTGCCGAACAGCGCCGCCAGTTGGAGTCCGCCCAGAGTCGTGCCGAACGCCTGGAGCGCGAGCTCGCCGAAGCACGGCAACAGGAAGAGGGCAGCGCCGATGCCTCACAGCGTCTGCAACAGGAGCGGCAAGCCCTCGAGGAAGCGCGCCAGGATGCCGAACGGGCCGAAGCCGCCGTCGCACAGGCGGAAGCGGAGCGTGCCGAATGGCAGCAGGCCCGCGAAGACTATCAGGCCGAATTACAGCAACTGGAGCGGCAGGCCAGCGAAGCAGAGGCCGAAAAAGAGCGCCTCAGCCGGGCAATTGCCGAGCGCGATGGTGAGATTGAGCGCCTGCAACGCGAGGTCGGTCAGGCGGCCACCGAAGAAGAACGCCAGCGCTTGAGTGAGGCGATTGACGCCCGCGACTCGGAAATCGCGCGTCTAAAAGAAGAGATCAGCGCCGTTGAAAGTGATGATGCTGAGCGGCAGCGCTTGAGCGAAGCGCTCGCCGAACGAGACGAGGAAATCGAGCGGCTGCGAGCGCGCAGCGCCCAACCGCCGGCCCATGACCAGGCCCCCGAGGCGCGCGCAGTTCCCGTCGACCCCTCAGACGAAAATTCCATTCAGGCTGTGCGCCTTGAGACCGACGACCGGGGCCGCTCACAGATTGTGGTGGACCTGGAGCGACCCGGGCATTTTAAAGCCGGTGAGGCAGGCAATAACGGGCGCTCGGTCATGGTATTAAATGATGTGGAACTTCCGCCGGAGATGGAAAGAACGCTCTCCGCCGACGGTGATGGAGGCGTGGTTCGTTTCGTCTCCAGCTTTACCGAAGACGACGGCTCGGTGCGCCTTGAGGCCGACCTTCGCGGAGAAAGCTCGGAGGTCATCCGGCAGGACGGAAGCAGTGTGGTCTGGGAATTCGCACCGGAAATCGCCGACAAGGGCGAACAGGACGGTGCTCTTGCCGGCGATCGCCAGCCGGAGCGTCCCACCGAGGGCGATAGCGTTACCTCCGCCCCTCCAGGGCAGGCTCGAGTGGTCGCCGACCCCACCTCGGTTCGCCGGGTTCCGGGCATGGGCACACGCCCGATCACAATCGACTTGCGCAACGCCGATATTGAAAATGTCCTTCGCCTCATTTCCTCAGAGAGCGGTGTCAATATCATCGCCGGCGACGACGTCAGCGGCAATGTCACCATGAAGTTGCAGGGCGTGCCGATGGACGAGGCGTTTTTGACGATTCTGCAATCGCTTCAGTTGGGCTACGAAATCCGCGGTAACGTCTTGCGCGTCGCCTCCCAGGATGTGCTCAACGAAGAGGAAGCCGCCCGCGCCGAGGCCAGGGCCCGCGCTCAGGAAGTGGAGCCGCTGGAGGTCTTTTTGCTGCCCGTCAATTACGCCTCGGCCGGTGACCTGACCACTCAGGTCGACGGGTTGCTCAGCCCCCGGGGAAGTGTCTCCGTCGACGATCGGACCAATACGCTGATCATCAAGGATCTCTCCGACAACCTGCAGTCGATTCGAATGCTGATTGAGACCCTCGACGCCCAGGTGCCACAGGTGCTTATCGAGGCGCGAATCGTGGAGACCAACGAGGCCTTCGACCGCGAATTCGGTATCCAATGGGGTGGTGATTTCTCAATGTCCCAGGGCGGAGGCAATCCGACGGGGCTGGTCTTTCCCAACGTCTTCGGCGTCTCCGGTGGAGCCACCGATGGAGAGGCTCCCGTGGAAGGTACCTCGGAGAATCCGAATTACGCCGTCAACCTGCCGGCCACCGCCGGTACCGGTGCTGGTGGTGCGATGGGACTGACCATGGGAAGTGTGGGCGGAACGGTGAACCTGAATATGAGGCTGTCGGCCATGGAAGCGGCGGGCTATGCCAAGATCATCAGTTCCCCGCGAATTTTGACCCTGGACAACCGCCAGGCCACCATCTCTCAGGGCACGAGCATTCCCATCAGCGTCGTAAGCGCCGCCGGTGTGCAGACGATCTTCGTCGACGCCACCCTGGAGCTGACCGTGACCCCTCATGTCACGCCCGATGGCAACGTGCAGATGTCGATTGAGGCCACGAAAAACGAGCCCGACTTTCAGAATACCGGTGCTCAGGGCGATCCGACGATTATCCAGAACCAGGCGCAGACCGAACTTCTCGTCGCCGATGGAGATACGACGGTCATTGGCGGAATCTACACCGAGAATACTGGTCAGAGCATCTCGGCGGTGCCCTTTTTGCACCGGATTCCCATTCTGGGCTTTTTGTTCCGCTCTCATTCGAGGACGGAAAACCGCTCCGAGCTGTTGATTTTCATCACCCCTCGGATCGTCAATCGCGCCGAGGCTTTGGGAGTGATGTCGACGGGAACCATGGGTCAGTAGTATAATGACGATGCAGTGGATCGATGAGCGTCGGGTAGAGAGTCGAGCGAGTTTGAAGTGCGAGCAATTTGATTAATTCGCCGCGAGGCGGCAATTAACCGGGCCGGATAGTGTTCCGGCCGCAGGAGGACAAAGATGGATCGTAAATGGAAGATGGGCATAGTCGCAGCCATCATCGGTGGTCTCAGTCTGACGGGCTGTGTGGACGAAGATGCTTCGGTGGTGATGCTGGGCAGCGTGATCGGCCAGGCCACTGTCGACGTCATCGAGACAGAAGATGAGGACGGCAATGTCATCGACACAAATGTCAGTGTTACCTGCGATTATCCGCTCGACTTTGACGAACCGCGCGTCTGGAGCCGAGGGGTGATCAACCTCGAAGAACTGGGAGATACCGGCCAGCAAAGGGCCGATGGTATCCGTAATCGCCATGACGCCGTCGAACAGCGTCCGCCGGATCGCTACACCTTCCGCGCCGTATTCGAAAACCGGCTCTTCGACAGTCGTTCCGTCGGCGCTACCAGCGGCGGTACCGGAGGGGGCTTTGAAGGACTCAGGCTCGACAAAAACGATATCATCATCGACTCCGCCACCGTCGATTTCGCCTCCGATGCCAATACGTTTACGGTAGGCGACCAGGTGGCGTCATTTCCGGGGATGACCCGCGAGCGGCTGACGACGATGCTCGTGCAATCCGGAGATGGTGTGGCGTCGATGGATGTCCCCATCATCAATGGAGAACTCGAGAGAGAGGCATTTCAGGAGTTTCTCAGAGAAGGACTCGGCGTTGCCGACGATCAATTCGTGACTTTCGTCGTCGATATCCAACTGCATGGCGAGACGGTCGGCGGCACCGAGGTGGAGTCCAATACCTACTCATTCCCAATCGAGATGTGTGCCAATTGCACGACGGCCACAAATGGGTTGTGTGAAGAGTGATGTAAGCGGCGACAATAAAAAAGGGCCCCGGGAGACCGGGGCTTTTTTTATTTGGCCGGATGGGCGACCAGCAGCAACTCCAGATAGGGCTCGGGACCGATATAATCGCGTACTGGAGCCAGTTCGTCGATCAACCAGTCCAGCGTCTGGTCGAGCCACTTGGTGGCCAGTCCCGTCGTCTCCGGGGGCAATTCGACGAGCATCGGCCCGATGACGGATTCGAAAAATTGGATCGGGTCGTCATCCCAGGGCTTGTCGCGCAGAGCCTGGGGTAAGGTGCGCAGCTCTTCGGAGGTAAGCCCGCGCAAAGCCGGCTCCTGACGGATAATATGAGTGGCCAGTGCGGTGGCGAAAAAGGCGTCGAAGCTCACCGAATCCGGTTCATTTAAAAGCGTCCCCTCGTAGACCAGATTGGCGAGGTCTTCGACTGTGTTGTCAGTGACACCGAATAGCCACAATTGCTTGAACGCGACCATTCCGATGCGCAGCGCGGCGAGGTCGATCTGGTCTTGATGGCGAAAGATCTCAAACGTCTCCCGGTCGCGGCCAAAGGTGGGGCGCAGATCGGCGAGTCCCTCAAAGAGCGCCGTCTCGTCGGGGTTCAGCAGTGAATACGGCACTCCCTCGATAAGTGAGAGGGTGGGCCTATCTTCGAGGGTGCGCGCTTTTTGCTGCAGATTCGCCGTGATCGAATGGCCGACGCGAAATAAGGAGCGCAGCGGGATCGTCTCCAGTGCCCGGCGGGCGGCCTCGGGTTCGGTGCGGGCGACGAAATGCAGTCCCAGACTCAACAGCCCGGCGGTCCGCCGGATGACTTCGCGTCCCGTCTCGATCTCACCGGGCTCGATTCCATCGGCCACCATGCTGCGATTGGACAGGGAGACAAGCTCGGCACTCAGGCGCTTTAATTGCGCCGGATCGTCGATGGAATCGAGGATCGCGAAAAAGAAAAACTCATCATTCAAGTTGTCTTTAATCACCGTCGGCACTTCAATGGTCGATGGCGGATCGAGGACCGGCTTTTCTTCTAATTCTCCACTCTCCCAGCGCTGGCGAAAGTCGACGGGGTCGACGGTGGAGTACACGTCCAGTGCCTCGATGCGCTCGACGAACCCGTATTCTTCAAGCCGGCTGGTGCGAAATTTATAGGCCGTCTCCTCCATCTCCGAGGTCAACTCCCAGCGCACGGCTTCAAAGAGAGCCCAGGCAAGGCCCTGATCGACAAAATAGAGCCGATCGACGAGGGCGCGCATCAGCCCCGACAGGTCTTCGTCCTCCGGGTAGACCAATGCATAGGCGTTGTCGGGACTCAATTCGACATTCTCGGGCATTCCCTCCGGGATCTGGTCTTCTTCAATGACTTCGACGGCCACGAAATTCTTTTTGAAAAATAGGGCAGTGACTTCCGGATCGAGATCGCGCAGGGCTCGCTGAAAGTGCTCGTCGTCGGCCTCGGCGACCAATACGGACAGCCAGGTGCTCATGCGACCGGTATCAATGCGGTCTTTCGCCCAGCAGTCGAGATCGACGAAGATCTGAAGCTGGTCCGGGCTGGCATAGGGAATCAGATCCATTCCCTGGTCGAAGCCGGCTTCCTTGATAAGCCGAAATAGGGTGTGGGGGTTTAGCGTCTTGATATGCTCTTCGGCGTCCGATCGGCTCAGAAGGGCATCGATCTGTTCGATGGGCTCGCCGGCCGGAAGCGCGGTGTCGAGTCGATCGAAGGGACCCGCTTCGGCGCGGCGTCGCTCTAGATCGACGACTTTTTCTTGTTGCTTACTCATCAGATACCTCGGCGCAACCACTACGAATGGCCGCTAATACGATTGGGGGTCACGTCGTAGAAGAGAACTCGACGGGATAACAAGCGAACGTCAGTCGGCGTTCCCCGCACTTTTTTCGGCCAACCGCTCGTTGATGAGATTCAAGGTCTCTTCGACGCCGTAAAGATGGATAAAGGTGCCCAGGCGGGGGCCGCGATCCTGGCCGAGGAGCATGCGGTACATCGAGCGGAACCACTTTCCGAGTTTGATGTCGTTGTCCTTTCCGGCTCGGTAGGTCGCCGTCTGGATTTCCTCGGGATCGTCGCCATCGTATTGATCCAAAAACTCTCGGAGCTGTTCGACGCCGGGCATCACCTCTTCGTCGGGAAGTTTGTATTCCTTGGTGGGAAATACAAATTCGCGATAGTAGCGAAGAGCGCGGTCGACCAGATCGTCGATGACATCTTTATCGGCGTCGACACGGTCGTCGTAGCGGCGCAGATAATCCCACACCATGTCGCGGTCATCTGTATTGAGGACACTGACCAGATTGAGGATCATCGAGTAGGAAATATTCGACTCGTAAGTCACCTCTTCGCCGGCGTCGATTTCCTCGTCTTTGATAAAATAGACCGGATTATCGAGCTCTTGCTCCGATTCGGTGGCGACGCCGTAGTCGTGGAGCGCCTCCAGATATTGATCGGTGGAGCGGGGAATGACCTCGAAGAATAGCTTTTTGGCCTTTTTGGGCTTTTTGAAAATAAACCAGGCCAGGCTTTCCAGAGGGCCATATTGCAGCCAGTCGTCGATGGAAAGGCCCGTGCCTTTGCTCTTCGATATTTTGGCCCCGTTTTCGTCGAGGAACATCTCGTAGAACATGCCCGCCGGCGGCTCTCCGCCCAGTGCGCGCACAATTTCAGTGGAGAGTTCGGCTGACTCGATGAGATCCTTTCCGTACATCTCGTAATCGACACCGAGAACGTACCATCGAAGGGCCCAGTCGACCTTCCAGCCGACCTTTACGTGACCGTCGGTGACGGGGACGGTCCCGGAATGGCCGCAGGCCTCGGCGCCGCGAAAGGATTGATCGCAGACGTAGGAGACGGCCCCGTCTTTGGGGTGGACGTCGGTGACGCGCGTGTTGTTGACCTTGCCGCAATTTTCACAGACCGGGAAAAACGGACTCCACTCGTCGCGATTCGGATTGCGCAGGGTCTTGATGATCACCTGGCGGACCTCATCGTAGCATTCGAGGATCCGCAACAGGCCGTCATTAAACTCGCCACCTCGATACATATCTTTGGAGGAGACAAAATTATAATCGAATCCAAAGGAGTCCAAAAACGAGCGAAGCTGGGCGTTCATATAGCCGGAAAAGCTATCTTCTTCGCCGAAGGGATCGGGAATATCGCATAGCGGCTTGCCCAGGTGTTCGGCGATCATATCACCATTGGGGATATTCTCGGGAACCTTGCGCAGCCCGTCCATATCGTCGCTAAATGCGATCAACTTTGTCGGCCGGTCGCTGACGGTGCTAAAGGCGCGGCGCACCCAATTAGTGCGGGCGACTTCGGAAAAGGTGCCGATATGGGGCAGGCCGCTGGGACCGAAGCCGGTTTGGAATAAGACCGGATCGTCGTCGCTTTTTGCGTCGCCGGATTCAGCGCGCTTGAGATGTTCGTCGACGTGGCGAGCCTCGCGATAGGGCCAGGATTCGAGTTGTTCCGACATGGATTCCTCCGTGGATTCGACGGGAAGACAAAATGATTTATCAGGGGCCGGGAACTGACGAAATCCCGTTGCGGCGCGCACCTTAGTGGTGCCACGAGCACAATGCAACGGGGGAGCGGGGTGGCCTATTGAGGCCAGTGGATACCCCGGTCGTCGCGGGTCAGAGCGAAAGGGGCGACGTCGCGCAGCGTCGACGCCCCGTCGGTGGCCAATAAGAGGAGGCGGTCGACGCCGAGGGCGACGCCGGCCGATGGAGGCATGCCCCAGTTTAATGCCCTCAAAAATGCTTCGGGGATGGGAAGCCGGGGAAGATTCAACTCCGATCTACGCTCGTTATCGGCCCTAAACCGCCGGCGCTGCTCGTCGGGATCGGTCAGCTCTCCGAAGCCATTGGCCAACTCCAGGCCGTCGACGTAAAGCTCGAAGCGCTCTGCGGTTCGGGGCTCGCCGTCGGTGCCGCGGGCGAGGACGGCCAGCGGCAGCGGCCAGTCGGTGACGAAGACGGCGCCCAGCGTTTTTAGATAGGGATCGATATGGGAGATGCTCAGGGAAAAGAAGATTTCATCCCACTCGGCGTCGCCGACGGCGCGTTCCGACAGTAGATTGCGGCTCAAAACCTCGCGGCGCAGTGATGGCGCGTCGAGAGCCTCCAATAGATCGAATCCACAGGCCGCATCGACGACCTGCTGCATGGTCATGCGGGCAATAGGTGTTGCGATGGGGCGGGCGCAGTGGTCGTCGAGGATCTGGGCGACGAGTTTCTCCACGTCGTCGATGATGACCTCGACTGAGCGCCAGGGGCGGTACCACTCCAGAAGCGTAAATTCCGGGGTGTGCAGATCGGTCACCTCGGCGCCGCGCCAGACTCGGCAGAGCTGATAGATAGGACCGGCGCCGGCGGCCAATAATTGCTTCATCATCAGCTCCGGCGAGGTGTGCAGATAGGCCGGCAGATGCGGCGTCTCTTCGCCGGTTCCGCCGAGTTCAATGGGCACCGGATCGAGATGGGGATCCGTGCCGGGGGCGCGCAGCGATGCCGGGGTTTCGACCTCCAGAAAGTCGCGGTTCTCAAAGAAGTGGCGAATCCGCCGATTGATCTCGTGGCGGGCCCTTAGCGCTTCCCCCAGCGATGGAGATTGGCGTCGACCCAATGCGGTCGGGCCGTTTTTGGGGCGGTGGACCACCTGCAGGGCAGTGACCTGGAGGGTTTCTCTTTGGCGATATCCGCCGACGCGGATAAGTGCGCCATCGCTCAACGCCCCCTCATCGTCGAGGCCGCGCAGTGCGAATTCAGAAAATGCATTGAAAATCGCCCAGCCGTGTTCAGTTTTTCGCAGCCGTCCAGCAGTGGTCAGCGATTGGTTTTCCGGAAGCTGGTGAAGTGGGATATGCATCGAGTTGTCGACCATCGTCGAAGTGGGAGCATCAGGATTTGGTTTAGAGCGGTCGTCTTGCGCTGGTGGGCCCCGCAAGCTAGGCTACGCGCCAGTAATGAACGAATTTAACCGTTTCACGTCTCGTCAGCTTTCGAAAGAGAGCGTGTCGGTAATCGGTTTCAGCAATATCTGATGTATCGATGCTGCCGCGTTTTTTTCGACTTCCGTATAGGCGATTTAATTGGCCTCGGGAACGGCACCTAAGGCAACGATACCGTTGCTTTTTTCTGTTGTGTACAGTCACTTCGAATAGGAGCAATCACCAATGGCAAAAGAGTTCGAAAACCTCGTCGATGTATTCGAATCCAGCACCGAAAAATTCAGCGATCAGCCCTTATTCGGGACCAAGGTCTCCGGGCAGTATCAATGGACGACCTACGGGGAATTCGGTGAAATGGTGGCTCATTTTCGCGGAGCGCTGGCCTCATTGGGGGTCGAAAAGGGCGATACGGTAGCGGTCATTGCCAATAATCGCGTCGAGTGGGCCGTTGGCGCGTATGCGACCTATAGTCTGACGGCGATGTATTGCCCGATGTACGAGGCGCAGCTCGCCAAGGACTGGAAGTATATCATCGAGGATAGCGGAGCAAAGGTCGTCCTGGTGGCCAACCAGGAGATCTACGAGCAGGTTCATCCATTTATCGACGAAGTCGATAGCCTGGAGCGAGTGATCTATTTCGACGGGCCAGCAGACTCCGAGGACGCCTATGAGACACTGCTGGTGCATGGCGAGAAAAATCCAGTCGACGCCGATCATCCCGACTCCGAAGAGCTCTGTGGCTTTATCTACACCTCCGGGACCACGGGCAACCCGAAAGGAGTGCTGCTGAGTCACGGAAATATCATGAGCAACGTCAACAGCGTGCGCGGTCTGTTGGAGATCGGCACCGACGATGTGAGCCTGTCGTTTCTGCCCTGGGCTCATAGCTTCGGGCAGGTCGTGGAGCTGCACTGCCTATTTGCCATGGGGGCCTCGCTGGGAATCGTGGAGGACGTGACCACGATTATTGAAAATTTGAGCGAGGTTCGACCGACGCTTTTGTTCAGCGTCCCGCGGATCTTCAATCGCATCTACGACGGGGTGCATAAAAAGATGGAGGCCGAAGGGGGCATCAAAAAGATGCTCTTCGACAAGGGATTGGCGAGCGCCGAAAAGATTCGCGAGCTCGAAGACGCCGGTGAGACGCCGGGATTTTGGCTGCGGACGATGAACGGTTTTTACGACAGTGTGGTCTTTTCAAAGGTCCGCGATCGCTTCGGTGGACGTCTAAAATACGCCTTCAGCGGTGGCGCCGCTTTAAGCCCGGAGGTGGCGATGTTTATCGATAACCTCAATATCACGGTATACGAGGGTTATGGGCTGACCGAGACCTCGCCGATTGTCACCTGCAACTATCCGAATAACCGGCGAATCGGCAGCGTCGGAAAGCCGATTCCCGGCGTGGAGGTCACCATCGATGTCCTCGACCTCGACGGCTATCCGGAGGGCACCGGCGAGATCTGTGTGAAGGGTCCGAATATCATGCAGGGCTACCACAACCTGCCCGATAAGACCGAAGCGGTGCTTTCCGACGATCGCACCTTCCGCACCGGCGATCTGGGTCGGCTCGACGAGGACGGTTATCTGTGGATTCTGGGACGCGTCAAAGAACAATACAAATTAGAAAACGGCAAATACGTGGTGCCCGGGCCCATCGAGGAGCAGCTTAAATTGTCACCATTTATCAATCAGGTGATGGTCGAGGGCACAAATCAGGTACGCAATGTGGCCCTGATCGTCGTCGATGTCGAAACCCTCGGCGAGTGGTGTGATGATAATGGAATTCCCCGCGAGGAGAAGCTCGATCATCATAAGGTCAAGCAGTTGTATCGCGACGAAATCAAGCGGGTGGGCGGAAATATCAAGGGCTATGAACGACCGAAGAATTTTGCGCTTATCGACGAGGAGTGGACGCCGGACAACGATATGCTGACGCCGACGCTGAAGTTGAAGCGGAGAATCGTCAAGAATAAATATAGTGATAAATTAGACGCTCTTTTTGAAGAGCAGCACGACGCGGCGGCGTAAGCTGCCAGAACTAAAAAAGCCCCCGGTGATCAGATGATCGCCGGGGGCTTTTTTAGTTGTGTCGGACCAGTTATTCGCTGACCGAGAACTCGATGGTCTCCAATGTCTCTCCGCCATTGTCGCGAATTTCGACACTCCAGTCGCCGGTGCGCGAAGCGGTGGTCGACGCCCAGGTGCGCCAGCGGGGACTGGTACCGATTTCGATGTCAAACGTATGGAGTTCGTCGCCCTCAAAATGCCAGGCGACTTCGATCTCATCGGGATCACCGTTGTTCTGCACGGCCATCCAGACGGCGACCGTATCGCCTTCGGAGAAGGAATCACTCTCGCCGACGGCTTCTCGATCTTCGACGTCGGCAGCCGATTTCGCCTCGAGGACTTCCAGAGTGGAATTGGTCGCCGACGGGGAGGCCTCGTCATCGGAGGCATCGTCGTCGGCCATCGCCGGAGATGCCATCAGCATCGTCGCAGCGAAGACTGCAAATAGGGTCGACAGCTTATACTTCATCATAAACTCCATACCAGGGTTTTGATTATCTCTCTCATCCGAAATAATCGGATAGAGGACCTGAAAATACGCCACATGTTGCGAACGAAAATACCCTAGCGACGGATGTCTAAGAGTTTCAACTGCCGTCGAGACAAGAGGCTCGGATTTCTCAGAGGAATGGACGCAATTGATCGACGCGGTCCATGGCTCTTCGCTCGGCATCGGAGAGTTCGGCCTCGCCGAGGAGAGATGCCTTGTCGTCGGCCTGTCGGGCCAGATTCAGCACGCGCAGCAACTCTCGACGAGCACTTATTTGGTCGTCATCGAGCTCGCAGCGCGACAGCGATCGTCGGGGATCGAGGCGGCCGTCATTATCGATGTAAATGGTTGTTTCCACCTCGCCCAGATGGAGTGTTTCGATGATGTCGGCCAATCCATCGGCACCGTCGGGAAGGCGGAGAACAAATACCGAAGTGAGCTGAGAGTCGGCGGTGGAGACCAGATGTCTTCCCAGGCGATCGATAATCGCCCCGACACCCTCGGAGCGCGATACTTGCGACGGTGTCCGCGCAGTGCGCTGAGGCGAGTGGAGGGTCGGAAGGTCGATCACGGCCAGTGCCTTCTCGCTGTCGCGGAGAACGGGAGCGAGGGCGATGACGAATTGAAGAGCGGCGATCTGAGAGCGCAGCGAGGGTTCGCGGATAACCCGGAAAGGCGCGCGATCATCGACCTGTTCGCCCAATTCTGGTTTCTCATCGCCGGCGATGAGGAGGGCGTCCGGGGCCAGTGTCGCTTCGATCTTTTGGCAGAGGCGACGAGAGGGCTCGCCGTCGTCGGTGGTGTCGATAATTAGATTGACGCCTCCTGAGCAGATCGGCGCCATGACGTCGAGGACGTCGACGCCGATTGCCAGCGGGAGGGGGGAGCCGTCGATCTCGGTCCACTCCGGAGTTGGCGGCCGCAAGAGAATATCGCCGTCGGCCATTGGACGAATCATCTGCGGACGGGGAACGATGGCCGCGTCCGTGGGAGCGGCAAACCCGGCGGGCTGACCGGTCGGCGCGGCAGAGACGTGGGGGCGGACCCAGTCGGGACGAAGCGGAAGCCAGGCATCGACGCGCCGTGCGCCGGCGTGGCGTTCGGTGACAGCGTATAGCGGCCCCCGGTCCTCGTCGTCCGTCAATGCGATTGCCGAGCCGATGGCGGGCAATTCGTCGCCGCAGTAGATGCGAAGTCGATCGCCGTCGACAGACTCCACGCGGGAGGCGGGAGGGCGGTAATTTTCGATGGCTTCTCGGTCGACCATTCGCTGTCTCCGAAGGCGGGCAAAGAGCGATGGAAAAAGACTACTCGCAGGCGGCGAGGTCGATGAGCCAGCCGAATTCGAGGAGCAATTCCTCGGCGACGATCTCCAGCGCTTCGTTGCGTTGATGGGTAAGGCGGGCCATGACGGCGAAGTCGCGAAAACCGCCATCGTCGTCGGCGCCGTGAAAATGTTCTGGTGGCTCGGCGATGACGGTCAGCCCCTGTACGGATTGTTCGAGTTCTCGGAGTCGATTCAGCACCTGATCGTAGTCGGCCTGGCGTCGATCCGCTTTGACGATCCAGGTGGCCAACTCAGTCCTCGAGTTGCTCGGACAACTCGGCGGTCAGCTCCTCCTGGGTCGGGCTTTCGCCGTCATCGCGCTCTTCGAGGCGTTTCTCGGCCCACTCGCGCAGGCTCTTGGCCTTGTCGTCGAGGGCCTGCTTGAGAAAGTCGAGGCCCAGATATTTTTCGCCCAGAATATAGGCTCGTTTTCGCACGGAGGTGTCGGGAAGGCTGGCCGCTTTTTTGAGCAGATCCAGGCGGACTTCTTCCTCGATTTTCTCCCAGCGCTCATTGAGAAGATCGAGTGCCCCACTGGCGACATGATCGCCGCCGTGGCCGCGGACGGTATTGGGTTTGAGCAGTCGTTTTAAAAGCTCCAGCGGGTCTTTGCCGAGGCGGGCCAGCCACACCACGGCCAGTCGGCGCACACCGCCGGGCAAAAAGCGGATCGACAGCCGATCCTGCTCCTGGTCGCTGGTCTCTAGCGGGTGTTCGTAGCCGCCGCGGGGAAAGGGGATCGCCTCTTCGACGACGATCTGGCAGACCTCGCGCTTGAGGCTTTTATTCAGGACGTTCATCTCCATGAGGTGATTGAAGATGATGCGGCCCTGGGGGCCGATGGCCTCTTTGGCGGTGAGGATCATCAAGATCAGCTCGATCATCTCCTCGCGGTCGATCTGAGGATCTTTAAAGACCCCATCGCAGGCGGGGAGGATAAACTCGGTGGATTCCACGTAATTGTCGGTCAGCCGTGGCAGCCAGATGATCCCCTTGCGAAGTCCCAGGTAGTCCTGGTGACTCAACAGGCCGGCGTTGGCCAGCCAGGCGGTGAGCTGAAAGATTCCGGGGCCCGGCTCCTGGCCGCGTTCCAGGTGCATATTGACCTGAAGCACAGCATGGCACAGCTTTTCTTTGACGTGGGCGGAGATGCCGTCGGCGGCGACCACACTCTGGGCAAAGAGTCCCAGATAATAGGGGTATTGCAGATATCGCCACAGGCGCTCGTCGGTTCCTCCGTCGCCGGGATAATCGGTGCCCTTGGACAAGGAGGCAGTGGCCATATCGATAAGGCGTGGAACTTCTTCGTCCGTGGCATCGAGGTGCCGCTTCAAAAAAATCCGGGTATTCACGGGGGTATCCTTACTTCGCGTAAAAAAACGACCTTGTGGGGTGCGCGGTTCGGTGCGGCCCGAGGCAAAGACAGTGGCTGAACTTGCGCGACCGCGCTATCGCCGAATACAACGGGTTAGCGTCGGAAATTATTCGCGGGAATGGCCCCGTCATCGCGGTATCGGGAACGGTCAATCAATGGAAGCTCCGACATAGCATGAGTGCTCGGACGTGGCAACCAGTCGCGGGACAGCGCATGGGACGGCCGTATGCCGAAGCTAGTCAGTGCCGAGCTGAGACCATTAGTCTGTGAGCGGTGGAAGAATGACGTCGGTCTGTTACGTTGAGAAGTGAGGTTTCCAAATCACAGCGCACCGCCGAGGTGAAGATGAGTCAAGGAGAAGAGGGTGGGCCGGAGCAAATTGGGCAGGATGAGGAACTGGATTCGGCGATGGGCGAAATCCACGCCGCCGAGCGAGCGCGAAAGCTTCGCACAGTCATCGTGGGCGCGGTCGTCCTGGTGTTGGTAGGTGGCTTATTTTACGTCATCGCTCAGTATAGCGAGGACTTTTTTCGGCCCAATATCGATGTCGACGAAGGGGAGATGGAATTATTGGAGGACACCGGCGATCCGGTCTGTCGGGGGATGATTGCCGAGGTCTACGAGGTGGCCGAGGATTTCGGACAGCGCGAATTAGAATTCGAAGATGAGATCTGGGGAGACGACGAGGAGGCCTTAGACCAGCTCGGAGAGACGGCGACGGCGTTTCGCTCGCGTCTCGAAAGGCTGAGCCATGATATCGACGACGCCGTCTTTCGCGAGGAGGGGATCGCCGGTCATCCCCCGGTGCCCGATCAGGTCCGGGAGTGGTTTGAAAATATGGACAATGAATTTCGGATCCTGGAGGAGATGGCTGAGCGACGCCTCAAGAAAGTGCGCGACGAGGAGGTTGCAGAGCGTGGAGGGCTGTGGGAGGAACCGGAGGAATTGCGCGATACCGTCTTGATGACGATCGACGAGAATTTCGAGGAGTTTCGCGTATGGGTTGCTCGCGGTGGGCATCCCTGTGGAGCGCCGCCGGAGGGAGTCGAACCCTGGCAGGAGTAAGAGATAAGAAGCCTCCGATTCGGCGTTGGAATCGCGGCGAGGCCTCCCCTACCATATGCGTTCCCGCGATCTGGACCGATTTTTGAGGTATTCGATGACAGTGGCAAAATTTCTAAATCTACGTGTGTACGTCCTGATTTCGGCAATCGCTTTGGTCTTCGCCATCGCCGGTTGCAGTGAGGACGAAAACGGTGTGGGAGTAGCAGATGCGGGCGATGTCGGCGACGGCGGCCTCGATGCCGACCCGGAGGATGTGGAAGATGCCGACGAGCCGGAAGTGATTTGTGAGCCCGGCGAGATCGTCAATTGTCCCGGCGAGGAATTATCGGCCACCGAAGTGTGCAATTCCCAGGGGACCGGAGTTGAACCGTCGGAATGTCCGGGTACCGCTTTATGTCGAGATGAAATGTGCGTCAGCGTCACCTGCACGCCCGGATCGGGGCGGTGCGAGTCCGAAGACCAGCCCCAGACTTGCGTGTCTGACGGCGAGGGTGATTACGAATACGTCGACGATGAACCCTGCGACGAGGGCACGAATTGCGAGGCCGGCACGTGCCTCGATCGCTGCGGACTTGCGGAATTGACCGATGATTATGTGGGGTGTGAGTACTGGGCGGTGGAGACCGATAACGAGTTGATTCACAGCGATGAGGACGGCAACCCGACGGTCGATCCCGAACATCGGCCGCCGTTTGCGGTGGTATTGGCCAATACCCAGACCGACCTGGTGGCTCAGGTCAGTGTCGACGGGCCCGACGGAGAACTCGCGGAGTCCATCCCCGAGCGCGAGGTGCATTCCCACCGGCTCAACCCGGGCGACGAATGGGTGACGGTGTACTCGGAGACCGTCGATGCCGAGGGCAATCGCATCGGTGGCCCACACGCCGGACCGATCGAGGATATCGAGCTTCCCCCGGGGGCGACGCTGACATTATTATTGCCCAATCAGACCATTCCATTTGGGGAGACCACGGTGACGCAGACCGCCTATCGGGTCGAGTCGTCGGAGCCCGTGGTGGCCTATCAATTCAATCCCTTCTGCTGCAATTACAACTACACCAACGATGCCAGCTTATTGCTGCCGAGCAGTGCACTAACCCAAGATTATATGATGATGAGCCACGCCGTATGGGCTGGAGGTTCGATGAGTCGACTCCCCGATCCCCGCTCGCCGACGCTGTCGGTGGTGGCCATGGAGGACGAGACGAATGTGGAAGTGCAGCTTCGCCCATCGGCCTCGGCAGATCAGAGCTTTCAGGATCAGTTGTATCTGCCGCGACCGGGCGACGATATTATCGGTCCCGATGCCGAGGGGAGGCTGACTGTGACCCTCGATAAGCACGAGGTATTTAATGTCGCCGCCGGCGGAGCGCAACCGGTGGTCGACATGACGGGAGCCCGCGTGGTGACCGACAAACCGGTGGCGGCATTCGGTGCCCATACGTGCACGAACGTCCCCTTTACGGAATCGGCCTGTGACCATATTGAATCTCAGTTATTTCCGCTCGAGACCTGGGCCACCGACTTTGTGGCTGCCCCCCACAAGATTCGAAATCCCGACGCCGACTCCACATCGCGCGAGGGAACTTATTGGAAGTTTGTGGCCCGCGAAGACGATACGGTAATCCACGCCGGCACCTCGATTGCCCGCGGCGACGTGTTGCCGCCCAGCGGAGAAGGAGTGCCCCATTGCGATGACTACGCCGACGATGCCGAGGAGGGCAGCTTCGAGCTGCAAGAGGGTCAGTATTGCGAATTTGGCACTCGCCACCCATTTACCGTTCAGTCGGCGCGGCCGATCTCAATCGCCGGCTTTATGAGCGGACAAAATACGGTCTTCGATCAGGTCGACTGGGGCGACCACGCCGGCGATCCGTCGATGTATCTCGTGCCCCCACAGGATCAATTTCGAATCTCCTATACCTTTTTGACGCCGCCGACGTATCACGTCAGCTATATCACGGTGATCATTGCCGAGGGCTTTGATCTGACGCTCGATGGCGAGAGCATCGATCCCAAGGAGCACGACTACGAAAAAGTCGACGACAGCAACTGGCTGATCTCACATATCGAAGTCGAACCGGGGCCCCACCAGATCGAGGCCAATTCGCCGTTCGGGCTCGTCGTATACGGATACGACAACTACGTGTCCTACTCGTATACGGGCGGCCTCGATCTGACTAAGCTCAATCCTCTAAATTAGCAGGCGGCGGGAAATCTCAAGCCGCCGGGCGCTCGTCGAAGATCCGGCGCACGCCGGTGATCGCCCGGTAAAGGCTGACGTCGCGATAGACGCCGGGCCGCCCCACCAGGGTCAGATATAGCTGTTGGCCCTCCATGACAAATTGACGCACATGCAGGGAGTCGACGGTGATCGTCGGGACCACGGTGCCGATGCGCGACAGGACCTGGCGGCGGTAGCGTCCGGCCACGGATCGGGCGAGCACCGGCGCGTAGGCGGCGAGCACGTTCGACTCGTGGATATCGCCGGCTTGAGCGATCACGAGACCGCGGGCGTCACCGAGTGTGAAGTTGTGAAGATTTTCCCGCTCGAAGATATGTTCGAGCTGGTAAGTCAGCGCCGTAAGTGGTTGATCGCTGCGGCGTTGACGGCGATTGGGGACAAAGGTTGATACGGTCATAATCCACTCCTTGGATTCGAAATACCGGGGCCGAGCCAGCATATAAGGTGCCGGCTCGGCCCGGGCTTTTTTTAGCACTGGTCGTCGTGCGGTATCGATCCCGTCCGTGGGACCTGATTTTTGCCCGGCGTGATGCGAGTTCATCCTTGAACTCAACGGCCGGGGCGCCATCCTTGGCGACCTGCAACGACGTCGGTGCACCGTGCAACGACGTCAGAATACGGTGGATGTAGGTGTGCGCAAGAAAATTTGTCGCCATCGCATATATCCAGGGGGGGCCTGTGGGTCATACGCCCCTTTTTCTGCGGTGTTAAAATCCCAACGATCTCGTGTGGAACGCAGCTTGCATTTTGACTGGTCACCGTGCCTGCAATAACGCCCATCAGGCGTAGGCACTTTGCTGATGTCCACTGAATGCGAGAGAACACGATGATTAGAAAGAACAAAATCCCGGTCGCCCTGGCGGCTGTACTATTATTATGTATTCCCACCACTGCGTCCGCCCAGGACGGTGTCGACGCTGTCGACGAGGGCGCCGAGGGCGCCGAGGACCTGGTTGCCGAGGAATTGGAAGCCGGTGACGACGAGCGACCCTGGTCGGTCTCCGGATCGTCGACGCTATACGCCTATCAGGGGCTTTTCGTATCGGTCGCCAATGATTCGCAATACGCCGGTGAGGTCGATGACGGCTCCGGGGCCTATAATCTCGCCGTTTTGGTCTCCACCATTGATCCGAGTTACCAGTGGGGTGATTTCACGTTCGCAGGCCAGATTCGCTACGACCAGAATCTGACGGCGGCCGGTGGAATCAACGAACCCTATGAGGGACGGTTTCAGGATATCAATTTCTCCGCCGCCCATTCCGGTTATAGCCACGAGGGCACGGGGATTACTGTGGCCCCGTCGTTTGGGCTGGCATTGCCTACTAGTTCGCGGGCTCGGGCGATGACCATGATCGCCTCCACTTCTCTCGGGGCGCGTCTGTCGCGCACCTTTTTCGACAATTTAACGCTTTCTTACGGGCTGACTGGCTCCCGGACCTTTCATCGCTATACCTCGCCGGTCATGAACATCGATGAGGTAGGTGAGGAAAATGCCCATTTTCGAAGCGACGGTGCCGAGGCCGTGGAACCGGGTCGGTTTGCCGTGGCCGGCATTAATACTCCCTGGGGGCTTGTACACAGTCTGGCGGCCAATATGGCGTTCTCCGACCGGCTTACGACGACAATCAGCTTCGGGCTCAGCACGGGCTGGAGTTATAATGTGGCCAGAGATGATGAATATGCCTCCGAATACCAATGCTCCGGCCGCTGTGCGGGACGAAGTGCCAACGGCCGCTCCGCTCAACTGTCGAGCGGTTCCGTAGTCGTCGACTATACGCTCAACGACAACCTCGACATCAGCGCGGGTATCGGCAGCGTTCAGCCGCCGAAGAAGGCGAATAATCAGAGCTACAACTTCCCCTTCTGGAATTTTTCGGGAGCTGCGGCGAATTACTCCTCGCTATCACTCGGCGTGACCGGTAGCTATTGAGTGTTTGCGCTAAGGCAATGGGGTAAAGCGCCGGTCGGACTCGGAGCCCGGGGCGTGGCGGGCATCGACGTTTGGGACATCGATATGAAATAGGTAATCGCGCCAGTGCTCGCGCATATGGTCAAAATATGGCCCACCGCCCCAGCGTCGCTCCAGGCGCTCCCACTGGGCGAATAGGGCCTCTTCGAAGCGCTCCTGATTGTGACGGGCAAATTCCCATAGAGCCTGGGCGATGGGGTAATACGACCAATGCCAGCGTTCTTCCATATGGGCCCGCCGCCCGTCGTGAGCGTCGCCGTAGGTCTGGAAAAAACCGTAGTCCAGCCCGTGATCATCAAGCCACCGCCAATCCCCGTGTAGGACTCCTCCGGATCGGAAAAAGACCGGGTTGAGCCCCAGAATGTCGACGTCTGTCCCCCAGTGGTGACGCGACAATCCGGGGGCAGCGGAGGCGGTCAGGATCTCTCGTTCAC
>SKQC01000434.1 GCA_007119175.1 Myxococcales bacterium
ATCTTTACGCGTTCAGTTCCCGGGGCCCGCGGCCAGCCTGGCCGCTTTTCGGGATCTTTACGCGTTCAGTTCCCGGGGCCCGCGGCCAGCCTGGCCGCTTTTCGGGATCTTTACGCGTTTAGTTCCCGGGGCCCGCGGCCAGCCTGGCCGCCTTTCGGGATCTTTACGCGTTCAGTTCCCGGGGCCCGCGGCCAGCCTGGCCGCTTTTCGGGATCTTTACGCGTTCAGTTCCCGGGGCCCGCGGCCAGCCTGGCCGCCTTTCGGGCTGCCAGCCCGAACTTTAGAGAGGCTTATTGGTCCATGACTTCGTCACCTGGCTGAACGCTTAATCTGTAATCTACAGCTTAAAATTTACGCACGGGTCGCATCCGTGGCGATAAGTGAATACAATTCACCCCGCTGAAGTTGGAGATTAGCCCCGATCGCGAATTGACGGCTGCTCGAAGGAAGCGAAACCCGATGAAAGTAAACCGCTCAGGCATCTATGATCGAAACGCTGCTCGTTGGCTAGCGGCGCTCCTTTTTATTGTTGTAGCCTTGTGGGCGATGTCGGCGACAGCCGCCGGCGAGTTGCCAGATTTGCCAGAAAACGCCATTGCTGAGGATGCCTACGACGACGGCGAGGCGCGGGTGGCAAATTGGTTGCTCCTCGACGCCGACGAGGTCGCGCCGGGCGAGACGATCTCGGCGGGCGTGTTATTCGAGATGGATCCGCAGTGGCATATCTACTGGCATTATGCCGGCCAGGGTGGGATGTCGACGGCGATCGATATCACAGCCGATCAGGGAGCTGTGGGACCGGTGATGTGGCCGGAGCCGACGGTCTATCACGAGGCCGGTGGCTCGATCATTACTTTTGGCTACGGCGACCAGGTTCTGCTCTTCTCCGAGATCGAGTTGCCCGACGACATCGAATCGCCCGTCGAGATCACCGCCGACGTCGACTATCTGGTCTGCAAGGTCGATTGCATCCCCGGACAGGCTAATTTGAGCCGTATCGTCGACCTCGGCGAAAAACTTCCCGAACATCAATCCTCGACAAATGCGATCTTCGACGCCGCGCGGGCTGCCGTTCCCAAAACTCCGGAGGAGACCGGCGTCGATGCCCAGGTCAGCTACTCTCACGCTCCTATCGAGAGTTCCGATCGGTTTCGGATTGAGCTTCAGGCCATAGGCTGCATGGAGGAGGGCGACAAAGATTGCGTCGAACTCGCACAGCCACCGGAGCGAGCGGCCGATGCCCTGGTCTATGAGGGGATGGAAAATATCAGCCTCGACGTCGCCCGGGTCGGCGCGCATCCCGAGGCTTTCTCCGGTTGGTTTATCGAAATCGAGGGGCGTGCGAGCCGCGATGCCCCTTCTGGTGATAGCCGTTTTTCCGGTGTTCTGCGCCTTCGCGATGCCGACGGTACAGCGCTGGCCACCGCCTTTGACGAGCTCTTTCCACGGACCGACACCGCCGAGGGCCGGGCATTGGCCCTCGGCGAAGCTGCTGATGTGGCCGAGGCCAGCCCCGATGAGGACGGGCTGCCACCTCAGGAGGAGGGACTGTCACTATTTTATGTATTGCTCCTCGCCTTTCTGGGAGGCGCACTTTTAAATTTGATGCCCTGCGTATTTCCGGTGCTGGCGGTCAAGGTCTTTGCCTTCGTCAATCTGGTCCACGAGGAGCGCCAGAGCGTTCATCTTCACAGCGCGTTGTATACCGGTGGAATCGTGGCCTCCATGATGGTTCTGGCGGCGGCGGTCATCGGCCTGCAAGTCGTGGGCACCCAGGTGGGCTGGGGCTTTCAATT
This sequence comes from Myxococcales bacterium, assembly GCA_007119175.1. Classification (GTDB taxonomy): domain Bacteria; phylum Myxococcota_A; class Bradymonadia; order Bradymonadales; family Bradymonadaceae; genus SLJM01. Next base: position 1,797 of record SKQC01000434.1, read on the forward strand.
TCAGGAACCACTTTTTGTCGCCGCCGTGGGGGCTGTGGTGGTGATTTTTGCGCTCAATTTGTTCGGTGCCTTCGAGGTCACCCTGGGGCCGGGGCGGCTTCAAGAGGTCACGCAGGCCCCGTCGAGTCCGCGGCGAAGCTTTGGTGAGGGAGTCCTGGCCGTCATCCTGGCCACGCCGTGCTCGGCGCCATTTTTGGGGACCGCCGTGGGCTTTGCGCTCGCCAGTTCGCCGCCTTATATCGCCCTTATTTTCGCTGTGCTCGGCATCGGTTTGGCCACGCCCTTTGTGGTGTTGACCATGATTCCCGGGGCAGCAAAAGTGCTGCCGAAGCCGGGTCCCTGGATGGAGCATTTTAAGCAGGTTTTGGGCTTTGCGCTTTTGGCCACGGCGATCTGGTTGTTGTGGCTGATGGGACAGATGGTGGGCGTCGGCGCCATGACTCGAGTGCTCATCTTCTTTCTCGCCTGCGCTGTGGCAGTGTGGCTATTTGGGGTGGTTCAATTTCGCTCTACGCGGGCCCGACGGATTGGGCTCGTCTTCGCTGTGGCGATTATCGTCGTGACCGGCGTCCTGACGCTTCGCTTCGACGAAGAATCAGGTGACGCAGCTCAAGTCGAGGCCTCCAGTAGCGCCCCGATCGATTGGAAAGAGTGGAGCGACGACGCCGTGGCCGATGAACTCGCCGCTGGAAGGCCCGTATTCGTCGATTTTACGGCCGACTGGTGTATTACCTGCAAGGTCAACGAGGCCAATGTGCTCGAACACCGGAGGGTTTTGGAGGCCATCGACGAGCACGACGTAGCAATGTTTATGGCCGATTGGACGCGCCGCGACGAGCGAATCCGTTCAAAACTCGCCGAATTTGGAAAGGGCGGCGTGCCAATGTACCTGGTATATTCGCCCGACGATCCCGATAATCCGGAGTTATTGCCCGAAGTGTTGACTCGACAACTCGTAGTGGACGAACTAAAAAACGCGTCGCGTTTATGAAACGACCAATCTCACCACCTATCTGACCAGGAGAATCAATGAAGAAGTGGAAGCAGTTATTGATCACGGGACTTATTCTTGGACTCGCCACTACCCTTGCCTGCGACGATGAGGCCGACGACGAAGCGGAAGCTGAGCCAGCCGAGCAACCTGCAGAGCTGGAGGAGGACGAAGACGAGGAGGCCGATGAAGAGGAAGGGGCGGCTGCCGAGGCTCCCGACGAGCCGACGATCGGTGAGTTGGCGCCCGACTTCACGCTGGTCGACGAGACCGGCGAGGAACATACGCTGAGCGATTATCGCGGCCAGACGGTGGTATTGGAGTGGTTTAATATCCCCTGTCCATTCGTCGTGCGCCACTACGAAGCGGGCACTTTTGACGGGATTATCGACGAATCCGGTGGTCTCGACGAGATCGTCTGGCTCGCCGTCGACACCACCTGGGATAATACTCCCGAGGACACCCTGGAGTGGAAAGAAGAGACCGAAGATATTCGTGAATACGACTATCCAGTTCTCCAGGATCCGGAAGGCGATGTGGGCCGGCTGTACAACGCCAAGACCACGCCGCATATGTTCGTGATCGATGAAGATGGAGTTCTGCAATATATGGGCGGTATCGACGATGACCCGCGCGGTCAGGTCGACGAGCCGGAAAATTATGTCTCCGCGGCGTTGACGGCCATGCGCGACGGTGCCGAGGTGGACCCGTCGGAAGCCGAGCCCTACGGCTGCACTGTCAAATATGACGAAGATAGTTGAGCCAGCAGCACCGTCAGGAGTAGAGAGCGCGTCCCGACTTGCCGGGGCGCGCTTTTTTGTGGCCGTCGACGGAGCTGGATCACAGCCGTTGACGGGATCGCTGGAATCGACGAGCATCGACGGCGATCATCTCGACAATTGATCTGGAAGTGACCCGGAGAATTTACGCAGATGTGCAAAGAGACACAGCAGGGCGCAAGCTCGCTGGCCGGGGACGATCGATGCGAAGATAGTTGCATAAAATATCTGGGCTAGCGGATGCAATCGACTTCGACAGCGCCTGGCAGATCTGTGGTGATGGTGCTGATCTTTGCCGTCTTGGTGCTCGCCCCGGCGGCGGTGCAGGCCGCGGATCCACTGGTCGTCTGGCACGCCTATCGCGGCGCCGAGGAAGAGGCGCTCAATAGGGTTGCCGAGCAATGGAATGAGGCCAATCCCGAGCAGCCCGTACGCCTATTGCCCATTCCCTACGAGGCATTTGCCAATCGGCTGACCAGCGCCATTCCCCGCGGTCACGGGCCCGACGTATTTATCGCCGCCCACGAGCGAGCCGCCGATTGGGATCGCAGCAATTTGGTGCGGCGACTCGACGGAGAGATCGAGGCGGAGGCCCATTTTCCGATCACCATCGAGGCGTTGACCTACGGCGATCATCTGCTCGGCGTGCCGCTGGCCTATAAGAGCCTGGCGCTATTCTATAACCGGGACTTGATCGAGGCGCCGCCAGAGACCACCGACGAGCTTTTGGCGATCGCTCGGGAGCATAGCGATCGCGACGCTGGGACCTACGGCCTCGCCTATGAGGCCAATAATTTTTATATGCACGTGCCCTGGGTCTTCGGATTCGGTGGGGCCATCTTTGACGACGATGACGGTGAATTTGCGCTGGCATCGGATGAAACTGTGGCTTCTTTCGAGTTCGCCGATCGACTGGTCAACCGCGAGGAGCTGGTCCCCGGTGAGCCCACAGGATCGCTGGTGGCGCATTTATTCGGCTCCGGCGAGTCGCCGATGGCGATCAGCGGCCCCTGGTTTCTGGGCGAGATTGGCGATGACGTCGACTTTGATATCGCACCGATTCCCAGAATTTCCGAAACCGGCAACCCTGCGACGCCTTTTCTCACCGTGGAGGCGGCGTTTGTCTCTGCAGAAAGCGAGCGGCCCGAACAGGCCGTGGAATTTGCCGAGTTTTTGGCGTCCGAGAAGATGGCCGTCGAGCGAGCGCTCACCGGGCTACAGCCGGTCTCGACGAGAGCGGCCTACGACGATGCTCGCGTGGGTGAGCACCCGATTTTGTCGAAGTTTCGGGATCAGAAGGAGTCGAGCCTTCCCATGCCCAATGATCCACGGATGCGATCGGTATGGGAGCCCGCCGGACAGGCATTGGGACAAGTCCTGCGCGGGGCGGTCAGCGCTGAGGTGGCGCTGGCCCAGGCGGAACGGCGCTTCGCCCTATATACTCGCCCACCGCCGGAGCCCCGAAATCCCACGCCGTTGGTCATTGGCCTGATCATCTTCACTCTGGCGGCGCTGACCTACGGGACCTGGCGATTTCGACGCGACCGCGTCTGGGCAAAGATGAAGGCTTCGCTTCCGGCCTATGTGTATATGGCGCCGGCAATCGTCGGGATGCTGGTACTGATCGTCGTGCCTTTCGTCGTCGGCGCCGCCGTCAGCTTATTTTCCCATGTGGAAGGTGAGTTTACCTATGTGGGGCTGGCGAATTTTGTCGACATTATTCTCAGCCAGGAATACGGGCTGACCGATCCGCACAGCTTTTATTTTACCCTGGCTGTGACCGTGGCGTGGACGGCGATCAACGTGGCGCTCCACGTCTCGATCGGCCTTGGGATGGCATTGCTATTGCGCGATCCCTGGATGCGGATGCGCGGGATTTACCGGGTGCTTTTGATCATTCCCTGGGCGATTCCCAATTATATCACCGCCCTTATCTGGCGGGGAATGTTCCACCAGCAATTCGGAGCGGTCAACGCATTGCTCGACCTGGTCGGCGTCGAGCCCGTCAGTTGGTTTAGTCAATTTGCCACCTCGTTTACGGCGAATGTGGTCACCAACACCTGGCTTGGTTTTCCGTTTATGATGGTCGTCACCCTCGGCGCCCTGCAGGCCATTCCCACGGACCTGGAGGAGGCGGCGCGCGTTGACGGGGCGAGCCGTTGGCAGCGTTTTCGCCACGTCACATGGCCGCTTTTAAAGCCGGCGTTGATTCCGGCGGTGGTCCTGGGCACGGTGTGGACCTTCAATATGTTCAATATCATCTATCTGGTCTCCGGCGGGGCCCCCGACGGGAGCACTGAGATCTTGATCTCCGAGGCCTATAAATGGGCCTTTGGTCGCCAGGAGCAATACGGCTATGCCGCCGCTTATGCGGTGCTCATCTTCCTCGTACTGCTGGGTTATGGGCTATTCTCCGGACAATTGGAGACCCATGATCCGGCCAAAAAGGGGGATTGAGTGAAGAGGAGCCATCTGGAGAGCGCTGTGGTTCACGCCATCTTGATTTTGATGGTGATGATCGTGCTGTATCCGGTGTTGTGGGTGGTGAAGATGGCCTTTTCACCGTCGCAGGCGTTTTCTCTTTCGCTGAGTTTATTGCCCGAGCAATGGACTCTGGATAATTTTCGGGGTCTGCTGACGGCCGATGGCGGCATCTTCTGGAGGCAGTTGCTGAATTCGCTGATCGTCGCCGGCGCCACCACTGTGGTCGGTGTCGTCTTGTCGTGTACGGCGGCCTATGCCTTTAGTCGGTTTCGATTTCCGGGCCGCAGCGTGGGGATGGCGACATTTTTGATCACCCAGATGTTCCCCGGTGTGGTCATGGCGATTCCCCTCTATATTTTGCTCGATAATCTGGGGCTTTTAAATTCTCTGACCGGCCTGGTGTTGGTGTATTCGACGACGGCCGTTCCCTTCTGTGTGTGGATGCTCAAGGGCTATTTCGACACCATTCCCGTGGACCTCGAGGAGGCGGCGGTGATGGACGGAGCCAGTCAGTGGATGATCTTCACCAGGATCGTATTGCCTCTGGCAAAGCCGGCGATCGCCGTGACGGCCCTATTTAGTTTTATGACCGCCTGGAACGAATTTATTTTGGCCGCCACCTTTTTGTCCGACGAGCGGATGTACACGGTGCCCGTGGTCTTGCAGCGCTTCGTCGGCGATCACAGCACGGAGTGGGGGTATTTCGCAGCGGGGGCGATCATCGTCTCCATTCCCGTGATGCTGCTCTTTTTTAAATTGCAGACCTATCTGGTTAGCGGTCTGACATCGGGCGCCGTCAAGGGATGAGAACGTCAATGGTCTCTCGCACCCGGGAATCGGTGGGATCTAGTTCTAAGATGCGCTTTCCCAGATCGATGGCGCGCGGGGTGTGATGGGCGACGATTGCCTTTTCCAGGTGACTTCGCAGATATCGGCTGACTTCGCCGATGACCGGCGGGGGAGCCAATTCGTGGCGCAGACGGCAGCGGCGATCGTCGTCGGCGAGCATCTCGTAGGAGTCATGTAGACAGCGGCGTGTGTCGTCGTCGGCCCCGCAGGAGTCCAACCGGTATTGCAGGGCGCGAAAATTTCGCTCGATTCGATCCGGATAGGCCGTCCAGTGTAGCGCGAGATGATCGAAGGGATTGACCGTCGACTCCAGGGGACGCGGTGCGTCGAGGACCAGTCCGGTGGCGACCAGCGCCGCCAAAAAGGGCAGGGCCGCCGAGCGATCGACGGCTGTTTCCTCGATGAGATCGTCGATATCGTAGTAGCCCGATCTGAGCGCCATAACCAAGCGGGTCTGCTCGGCAGTGGGCCCGATGGCACTGGCCGGCCCCGGGAGGTCGGGGCGAAGCCGAATCCGCCGCCCTCTCAGCGAGCCCGCCCGGGCTCGCAATTGAGTCGGTGGCGGCGAATTGTCTGGCCGTTGCGTCGGCAGCCGACACCCAAAATCCACGGCTGCCAGGCGCCAACTCAGTGACGGCGTCGCGGCGGAGACCGAAAATTTATTGCAGTCATTTTGAACCAGTTTTCCGCTCAGACATAGTGGGCTTTCCCGATCTTCAGCATCGAAGACCAATAATACATGACGCGTCCCCAGACGGGGCGGCGGGGCAGCGACGCAAAACGGCCGGCACGTACTTACAGACCACCATAGCGCCTTCCAGCTCTCGCGCGTCAGGTCGGCGATGCGATAGACCGCCGGGGCCGCGCCGCCGGCGTGGATGGTCTGTCCGCGAAGCCTCGTATTAGTGTCGCCGGTGGACGGCGGACCGGGAAAATAGCGGTGAACGGCGAAGGTGGATTGTGTCTCCATTGGCGTCCCCCCCTGGAGGATTGGTCGTTTAATTGGAGCAGTCAGTGATGTGGTTTTACACTCCTCAACATTGTAATCAGGGTCCGCTGGTTGACCACCAAACATCGTTGCATCTGTGTCTCGACCGTGCAAAATATGGGTTCGTCGTAATGGTTGACGAGGTGTCGATGCCTCGTCGTCTTTGATTGAAGGTCACCGCGCCGATGACACGACACTACGTCTATCTGGTTCCGGGTTTTTTTGGATTCTCCAATCTGGGTGGGATCACCTATTTTCATCACGTTCATCAAGCGCTGAAGGCGGAGTTTGAGGAGCGGGGCCTGGAGGTCGAGATTGAGGCGGTGTCGACGTTGCCCACCGGGTCGATTCGTCGGCGTACGGCGAAACTCGTCGAGCAGGTCTATCGAACCGCCAGAGGCGACGGCCCGATTCATCTGGTCGGCCACTCCACGGGAGGTCTCGACACCCGGTTGATGGTGACACCGTCGGTGGATATTCCCTCCGAGGTCGACGTCGAACCCCTTGCCGAGCGGGTGCGCTCGGTGGTCACCGTGGCCACCCCTCATCTGGGAACGCCCATCGCCGGGCTATTCAACAGCCTATTTGGTCAAAATTTATTGTGGGCCCTGTCGCTGGGAACGATCTATACGCTGCGCTTTGGTCGGCTGCCATTGCGGGCGTTATTTGAGATCATCGGGTTGGTCACCCGCATCGATCGCCGACTGGGGCTGGAGAGCAGTATTTTAGAGCAGTTTTATCGAGAGCTTTTTTCTGATTTCGGCACCGAACGGGGCGCTGAGATCAACGACTTTCTGGGGCATATCCGAAAAGACCGCTCCGTGATCGGCCAGCTTACGCCAGGCTCTATCGACTTGTTCAACGCCTCCACTGCCGATCGCCCCTCGGTGCGCTATGGAAGCGTGGTGACCCGGGCGGCCGGCATATCATTGAAGACGGCGGCGTCGCTCAAATTTGATATCTACTCCCATACCTCGCATGTGGTATTTCGCTTGCTGCAGGGGCTGACGGCGCGAAACGGGCATTTCTTCGATCTGCATCCGGAGCAAGAAGGTCGGCTCGCCGAGTGCTATGGCGACGTACCCGGATGCCATTCCAACGATGGCGTCGTGCCCACGCTCGCCCAGACCTGGGGCGAGTTGGTCCACGTCACCCAGGCCGATCATCTCGACGTATGTGGACATTTTCGCGATCCGAGCCACGATCCCCCACATGTGGACTGGTTTATCTCGGGCTCCGGCTTTAGTCGCGACGATTTCGAGGAGCTGTGGGGTGATGTATCGCGCTTTATGCTCCGGGAATGAGGCGAACCCCACAGAGGTCAAAGCTCCCCGCTCCCCTGCCAGGGGAGCTGTCGAGGGAGCGAAGCGAACGAGACTGTGGGGTAGAGCGAAAACCACAGAGGTCGATGACGCACCATGATCAACCAAACTCCTCTTCTGTGCAGTCAGCCGCCGACTTGCATCGGCGAGGGGCGACCGCTACCGTATCGCGCTGGGATCGGCACAATTTTCGGGCCTATTGACGAGCCCGAAATATCAGTTGAAGCACACCGGGCCGACGAGCCCGAATTCGAGAAGACCTGGAAGGTAGGCAATGAACAGACAACATTTGCTCGCAATCGGAATCGTGGCGATGGCTTTCGCTCTTATCGTGGCGGCCTGTGGAGATGGGATCGACACCGGCGAAAACGCAGAGCTCAATGTGATCAGCACTGAGATCGCCCTCGGTGATATGGGGCCCGATCATCGAACGCGCCCGCTGGAGGAGAGTCTGGTGCTCGAGAATCAGGGCCGCGGCGATCTGGAAGTCCAGAATATCGAATGGATAGACAAGCCCTCGCGGTTGGTCGCCTATCATACCGGGCCTGTCTCGGAGGCCGACGCCGACGTAGAATGCGAAAGCGACGCCGATTGCAGCGAGGGCGGCATCTGTATGACCCAGGCCAACAACTGCCGAGATCGGGGCTTTCGACCGCTTCCTCACGAGGTCCGCACGGATGCCACATTTTCTCAGCCCCTGGCCCTGGAGAGCAGCGACACTGAAGTCGTGTGTCCAGAAGCCCCGGATGGAGCCCCGCCCAATTATTGCGGCGAGATTCGCGTGGAGACCAACGCCGCAAATGACGGCGGCAACGCGAATATCTATATCGTCGCCGGCGAAACCAGCGGCGTTCTCAGCCTTCCCGATACGTATCTCGAATTTACGCTCGCAGCTCCCAGCGTCACTCAGGTAAAGGAATTCGTCATCGAGAATACCGGATCATCGGATCTGGAGATGGAGCGGATGAATTTCGATCGCAACGAACATTGGTTTGAGGTCACGCCGGCGATGAGCAACACGGTCATTGAAGGAGGCAACAGCCAGACATTTACCATCGAAATGACGCCGCCAGACGGAACGCTCGAAGAGGACCTTGATTTTCAAACCGGGATCACCTTTGAGTCCTCCTCGTCGACCGCACAGGGAATGACCATCCGTGTCACCGCCGGGATCGGCGACGCCCCGCGCATCGAGGTCGATCCGATGCAGCTATCGTTTGAGGACGGAAACGAGCAGACCCTGACGATCTACAATTACGGAAGCGCCGGGCTCCCCTTAAATAGTATGGAGCTCAGGCCTCAGGGAGCGATCGACGATTATTATACGGTGACCTACGAGGGCACGAACGTATTGGAAAATAGCAATGCGATTCCCAATCTCGCCCAGGCCGAAAGCGAGGATGAGCCGGCCTACGAGGAGTTTACGGTCACCTTTACAGCGCCCACCGGAGACGAATCAGCGGTCGGTGATCTGCGCATCAATCACCAGGACTCGCTGGCCGACAATCGAACTACGGTGACGCTTCTGGGAGATGCTGCCGAGGTGGCCGTCGGCGAAATCGGTCCCACGCCGATCACCTTTCGCTCCGACGGAGATGGAGCCCAGAGTCGTCAACTGGCAGTCTCGAATCAGGGCAACGCCGATCTGGAGATCACCGGCGTGGAACTCGACGAGATGAACGCCCAGACCGACGCCGACGACTACGACGTCGATGGACTCGAAGGAATGGTCATCGGCCCCGACGAGGTCGGCGAGGCTACTTTGACGTATACCGGAGCAAATGAGTTCGAGCAGCACCTGCGGGTGCTTCCGGAGTCAAACCACGCCGGTCAGTCGCAGCTGATGCAACTCGATGTGTCGACCGCTAATTTATCGCCGGCGACGATGGAGCTCGATCTGGTCACCTCCTTTCCGTCGGGAGTGGCCAGCGTCGACGAGTTGACCAGCTTTTCTATTGTTGACGAAGCGGAGGTCGGGCGCACCGACCTGACCACCTGGGTGTTGCACGAGAAACCGGCCGGGAGCCTGGCCGTCCTCGACGGCTCGGGGGAGCAGGCGACGATCATACCCGACGTTGCCGGCACCTATCGCATCTCCGCGTTGGTGCGCGACGATGACAATCGAGAAGTTCAAGAAGTTCTGGAATTTACTGCTGAATAACCCTTCTTGACACCGGTGCGGGCCCTTATTATGGTCCGCCACCGGTTTGTAGGGACCAATTTTTTCACGGAGATACAATCAGATGGCCGAAGCGTTTCAGAATGTGAATACCTTCTTTGTCGACGACAGACTCGAGGAAATGTCGTCGTTCCCGGAGTGGGGAACGGAGAAGATCGAGCGAGCTCGCAGAGAGTTGGAAGAGCTTTTGGAGAAGCGTCAGATCCTGGTCGATGAGGGACCAGAGACGCTGGAGACTCAGTATTATTGGGTCGGCTATGTGTTGCGGGCCCTCGGTTATTGCGCCTCCGTCTCGGAGCCGCCGCCGGGTGGGTTGGAGACCAACGACCCGCGTCCTGACTTTACGCTCTTTTATTCTGCCGAGGACTTTCGGCGCGCCGTCGCCCTGCGCGGTCGCCGCGAATTTTACGCCAGCGCTCTGGGCATCATCTGTGCGTTGAGCTGGGACTCCTCGCTCGACGAATACGAAGACGAAGAAGACGTCACCTACAGCCCGGCTTTCGACGTGGATCGACATCTTCGAGACACGGGCACCACCTGGGGTGTTTTGACCAACGGTCGGCTGTGGCGACTTTATCACCGCGATTCGTCGGGACTGATGGATACCTACTACGAGATCGACCTCGTGGCCGCTCTGGAGTCCAATGACGCCGATGCCTTCAAATACTTCTGGCTGGTATTTTCGCCGGAAGGTCTGGGCGGCTCGGAAGTGGGCGGCGCCATTGTGCAACGACTTTTAAATTAAGCGTTGTGCGTCAAGCTTTAGTATATCAAGTCGGCGATAGCCGATTTGCAGATCATCAAAATTTGAAAATCCCTTGAAGGAGGTGAGTACAGATATGGCGAAAAGAGGCAGAGGCTCAAAAAAGCTCGGACCCATCGAAGTGGAAGTCCGCGACAATAATGTCAATCGGGCGATCAACCGACTCAAACGGGAGATCGGTCGCGAAGGCATCAGTCGCGAATTGAAGCGTCGACGATTTTACGAAAAGCCGAGCGTAGCCAAAAGGCGTAAGCAGCGCGAAGCAGAACGACGTCGTCGAAAAGAAGAACGGCGTCGACAAAAGCGCAAACGCCGCCGACGTCGCCGCTGATCATCCCCACCAACGCAAGAAAAAAGCCCCGGAGTCGTCTGTTGACGGCTCCGGGGTTTTGTCGTTTTTCCGCTGGTGAGAATGGAGTGTTATACGGCGATGATATAGACGATGAAAGTGGCGATGATTAACAGGGCGGCCCCTATGATAAGTGCCGGCATATAGAGACTGGTCGACCGTTTGTCGCTGGTGCGCACAGTCATATAGTCTTTATCCGCCGTGGCCTTGATATCCATAATATCAGTATCGGGAGCGGTCTTTTTGGACTGGCCGCTCTCGCGGTTGCCGAAGCCTCCATAGCGTTGCGAATCGTCTATATCGGGCAGGTCGCTGTCTGCAGAGGCCTGATCTTTTTGAGGACGGTCCTCAGTTCGCTGCGGTGATGGAGCACTCGGCTGCCGTTGAGGGGCCTGGGGATCGACGGCCGGTAATCCTCCCGGCATCGGGGTGTCGGGCGTGTGCTGGTGGGCGTTGGGGTCTACTGCCGGGAGGGCTTCGGTCGTTGCCTGGTGGAAGTCATCGGCTTGTTGTGAAGGTTGTTGTGCAGAAGGAGCTTCCGAGGCATTCGAGTCCAGATGAGCTGGAGATACGGCGTGCATTTCGGGGGTTGTCGGAGCGAGCTCGGATGGTTGTGCATGCGATGAGTTGGGATCGAGCTCGGGTGGCCGCTCCAGAAGCTCTGTGGGAGCGGATTCTTCGGCTCCCAGATCGACCGCGGGGTGTTGTTCAGCCATCGGCAGGTTGGCGTCGATGGCCTCCATTTGCTCGGTGGGCGCGGTGTCCGATTGATCGGTGTCGACCTGATTGTTCAACATTTCGAGCAGTGACGACTCGTCGGGGCTGAGCCCGATTAATTCCGTCGGTGCATCCTCATCTACGGCCTCGGGCTGTTGAAGCTGATTTGTCTCTTTGGTGAGGATATTGGTTTCTATTGTGGGTTTGTCGTCGGCCGCTGCCTGGGCTTTGATACTGTCGGCCGACATCAATGCCGTGCGTTGAGCTGGTCCGCCCTGCTGTCCCTGAGACGACGTCAGGTCGATGCCGGAGATGTCGACATCTGCCAGGGCTTCCAACATCTCGTTGGCCGAGTCGTAGCGCTGAGCCGGATCCTTTTCGAGGGCCCGCGAAAGCCATGGGAAGAGGGGATGCTCAATCAATGCTTTGGGTAAATCGAGGGGATTGGGGCTGACCTGGTTTTTGAGGCGTTCGATAGGCGTATTTCCGGCCACGATCTTATGGCCCATGATCGCCTCACCCAGCGTCAGGCCAAGCGAATAGATATCACTGGCTGGCCGGGGATCTTCGTCCATTAACACTTCCGGCGACATATAGGCGGGGCTTCCCAGGGCGACGCCCTGCTTGGTCAGATCGTGCTGACCCTGCATGGTCTTGGCCGCTCCGAAGTCCAGGACTTTGGGAAAGTCGGGCTGCCCATTGACGGTGCAGAGCATGATATTTTCGGGCTTGAGATCGCGGTGGACGATGTCTTTGGCGTGGGCCAGACGCAATACGTCGAGGGTGGCATAGCCGATGCGGGCCACCAATTGGGTGGACATCGGCCCCTGTTGCTCGATGCGCTGGGCCATCGTCTCGCCGCGGACCAGCTCCATGCTCAGGTAAAAAAGATGGCGGTCCTCGCCAAAATCAAATTGCTGAACGGCGTGGGGATGGCTGAGGTTGCTCGCCATGATCGCCTCGCGGCGAAAGCGCTTTTTAAACTCCTCGGCATCCATCTCGCTGGCTGCACTTGCCGCGGCGTGGTGCATCAACTTGATCGCCACCTCGCGCGGATTTCGGTTCTGACGAGCACGATAGACAACGCCGAAGCCGCCATGGCCGAGCCTTTCTACGAGCTCGTAGCGGTTGGCGATGATATCCCCCACCTCGGGCATTCGAGAGGTGATCATCGATGGTCCTCAGAAACGAACTTCCAGCAAGGGGCGAGTAGGCCCGGCATCATCGGCAATGACGCCAGTGCGCAACGTCGGGGTTTGGGGATGGTGCTGGTCAAAACCGACGCATCATCAAAACTCCGGCGCCCTGGTCGCTGACGTCGGGCGTCACGTGCCAGCCATAGGGATCACTGTCGGTGCCGCCGGCGGTGAAATAGTCATAGGCGATCCATCCCAGGCCTCCAGCCAATAGCAATCCGCCGCCAATATAACTGATCGCGGCACCAGTGACATAACTGCTGCGCTTATCTTCCAATTCCGCCAGACGAGCGATCGGTTCTTCGTGGTCCGTTTCTCCGTCGCGCACCTCGTGCCATTCATCGTCGACGCCGGGAATCAGCACCAGGTCGAAGATACCCCCGGCGATGACCCCGGCCAGTCCGGCACTGGCAATGCCGATGGCGATTGGGTTGAGGCTAAACACCTCGTCGTCGACCTCAGGCGGCTCCTCGATCTCTTCTGGTTCCTCTGGTTCGTCGATCTCTTCGCCCTCTTCTCGCAGGGATGTGCGAACCGTTATTTCCTCGTCGGCCACGACCTCGATCTCTTCGCTATGCTCCTGATATCCGTCGAGCTCAAATCGCACCGTATAGGTGCCGGGGCTGAGCCCGGCGGTTTCCGTCGGAGCAAACCCCAGGGACTCATCGTCGATAAAGACCTCGGCAAGCACGGGATTGCTGTCGAAGCGAAGCCGCCCGCTTAGATCTCGGCTATAGGCGCGACACCCCAGCGACTGTTCGTCCATGGCCGATTCCGCTCGCTCAATCAGCGCCGGATCGTCGGGTGGGTCGGCCAAAAATGCCTCGTAATAAACGAGGCTGATATGGCATTCGCCCAATTCCTCGTAGGAGCGGGCGATATTCAAAAACAGGCGGGGGTCTGGCTCCAGCCGGTTAGAAATTACCAGATACTCAATAGCGGCCTCGAAATCACCCTCTCCAAACGCCCGCTGGGCGTTCTCGATAAGAGAATCAAAATCGGATTCGAGGGCTGCCCGCTTGTCGATCGGCGAGTCCGCAGCCGCCGGTCCAGCGATTAACGTGGCGAGAGCGATCAAAAGAAAGACGAAGAGCCATTTTCTGTTCACTGCGACTCCTTAAAGAGACTGGAGCGAGAAGGCCTTGGCGGCAGAGAATAGTGGATGATGCCTGCTGCCGCAGCATGCGCCAATGGTACGGCGACCATAGCCTAAAACGATGTCCGGGGCCACGGCAAGTCATTGCTCTTGCTCGAGGTGTAGCGAGTCGACGATGGCTATGTGCTGGGCCCCCAAGCCGGGCAGTTGCCCTGAGGTGTCTTCTTGGTATCAATTTCACGGGTATGATAGTTGTGAAGGAAGTGGCGTTGCTCGCAACGACTTTTTCGAGCCAGGAAACTCGTAGTCATGGAAAGTCTACCAGAGATCGGCGATGTCGTTGACGGGACCTACAAATTAGTCGGTCTCCTCGGCAAGGGAGGCTTCGGCGCGGTGTATCGGGCACGACAGATCAATATGGATCGCGATGTGGCCCTCAAATTGCTCATCGCCAGCGGTCCGAAGTTCACCGAGATGGTCAAGCGCTTTCGCCGTGAAGTCATGGCGATTCGCAATCTGACCCACCCCAATACGGTGCGGATCTACGATTTTCACGACGATCCCGAAGGGCATCTCTACTATACTATGGAGGCCCTCAACGGGGTGACCCTCAAGCAGGAAGTGCGCAGCCAGGGGCCGCTGTCTCCGCGTCGGATGCGCCACGTTCTCATTCAGGTCCTCAAGAGTCTGTCTGAAGCCCATTCGCTCAAGATCGTTCACCGCGATCTAAAGCCCTCCAATATCATGCTCGTCGATATGCATGGCGAGACGGATTTCGTCAAAGTACTCGATTTCGGAATCGCCAAGCTTTTGCAGGATGGTGGCGATCAAGATCATCTCGAAGAGCTGACGTCGGCCGGCGTGTTGGTGGGAACATTAAAATATATGGCGCCGGAGCAGATCTCCGGGGGATCTGAAAAACTCGGTCCCTTTACCGACCTGTATGCTCTGGGGCTGATCGCCGTGGAGATGTTGAGTGGTGAGAGCATATATTCCGGCTCCGGGCGCTGGGAGGTACTCCGACAGCAGGTCAGCGACGAGCCGGTCACCATTCCGGAGCCGGTCCGCGCCTCGTCGATCGGGCCAATTTTGGAGAAATGCCTCGAAAAAGATCAGAGCTTGAGGTTTTCGACGGCCCAGCAGGTCATCGATGCCTTAAATTCAGTAGATTCGCGGCGGATCGAGGACCAGCCGCTATACGTCAGTGACGGCGACGGCGGCTGGGTGCCTCGGGCAGGCGGGGTGCCTCGCTCACATTCCGGGGCCTACGACACCGGACAGGTCGAGGATTTTGAAGACCTGGATACGGTCGTGGTCGATGGCGCCCTTGGTGACGATGACCCGACGGAGGTCACCCCACGACCGGTACATCACGACGACCCGAGCGCCAGCGCTCATCGTCGCGACTCGCAGCCCGGCGCAGCCGCTCCCGTATCAGCCGGCGCGGGCTCACAGCTTGAACCGGTCCTGGAGTCCGGAGCTCATACCGGTGTCGACGCCGACTCTCACAGACCGGAGACCGGAGAGACGGCCGGCGATTCCGATCTCTATCCCAAATTGCAAGCCAATCGCCTCCGTCGAAGCACTGTGGTGAGTCAGACTGACGACGAGGAGTCAAAGAAATGGGTCCCGCTGGCAGTGGGGTTGGTGCTATTTTTGAGCCTTGGCGGAGTCGGAACCTGGGTTTATCTGGACGCTGAGAACGGTGAATCACAGACGGCGGTTGCTGACGAGGAAATCGCGGAGCCCGAGGCCGACCACAGCGTCGACGAGGAGCTAGCTGCGGGCCAGGAGGAGTTAGGCGATGAGGTCGAAGAGGATATCGAGGACCACATCGTGAACGTCACTGTCGAAGATGAAGATGTGCGTGCCGAAATTTATATCGACGATGAATTCCAGGGCCGCACTCCTTATTCGCTCAAGCTTTCCGAGGGTGAGTCGGCACTTCTTCGCTTGGAGGCTGACAACCACGAGCCGTTGGAGACCGAGATCGACGGACAGACGCCGGCGGAGTTTGGTGTCGAGTTGCAGCCCATCGAAGAGGCGGACGACGACGAGGCCGACGTCGTCGCCGGGCGCGGTCAGTCGGACTCGGATTCCTCGGCACCTTCCGGAACTGGCTCCGGCGATCGGGGACAGCGCGAGGAGGCGTCGGCATCCGAAGCGGAAGAAGCCGAGGAGGAAGCAGAAAGGGAGGAAGACTCCGATTCAGCCTCTGACTGGGTCGACATTCAACGCTCTGAGGAACGCGAGACCGAAGAGCGGCGCGAGCGTGAAGTGCCGATCTTTGATTGAGCCACTTCAAAATTGATAGACGTCCAGAATATTGGCGTAATCGTCTGTCCAGGCATCTATCCGTGAATCTCGGGGGACTTTTTCCCACCTGTCGTCGTCGGCCAGGTCGCCGAGCGCCTGCTCGGAGTGGGCGATGAGTACCCATCGTGAGGAATCGACGAAGAAGTCGTACAACGGATCGTCATCATCGACGACATGTTGTTGGACTCGACGGGCCAATCCCAGGTCGTCGGCGGCCGCCAGCAGCGGTGGTGCCAAATCCAGATAGGGGCTCGAGATATGAATCGCCAAAAATCCGTCCGGCCGAAGCCGGCGCATATAAGTGGCGATGGCCTCCCGGGTCAGCAGGTGAACCGGAATGGCCGCAGAACTATAGGCGTCGAGGACGATCAGCTCGTAGTATTTCTCGTCGACCTCCCCAATGAGCAGGCGCCCGTCACCGAGGTGGATGTGGCAGTCACCGGGACAGTCGTCGACATAGGTAAATAAATGCCGGTTGGTGGCGATCTCTTCTACGGCGGGATCGATCTCGAAGATGTCCACCTCTTGGCCCGGCCGGGCGTAGGTGACGGCGGCTCCCGTGCCCAGGCCAACCAGAGCGATCGGATGGCGCACCGGTCGGTGGTCGAGATGGTCGAAGACCTGTCCCAGTGGTCCCGTAAAATAATAATAATTGAGCGGAAATTGGCGAAATTCCTCGTCGCGAGCCTGGGCGCCGTGGACGGTTCGTCCGTGGTATAGAACGTGGTGAAACCCCGACGTGCTGCGCTTTACCTGATGGGTGCCAAAGAAGCTGCGCTCGGCGTAAATTTCATTCGCTTCCGGGCGCAGCTCGCCGGCGGCGACGACTGCCACCAGGGCGGCGATGAGTAGCGGCGCCCAATGTCGCGCCCGGGCGATGACGAATACGGCAGCGCCGACGGTGGCAAGGGCGACGATGCCCATTGGCACCAGGGCTTTTGTCTCTGGCGGAGCGCCGTCGAGAACGTCGTAGATTATGACCGCGGCGGCGCCGACCAGGCTCAAAATCATGGCCCACCGAAACGAGCGGCGCCCGTAGGCCGCCGTCGGCACCACCAGGGCGGCGGCCACCAGGATGACCGGGTATTCAACGATGCGATCGAAGAGAGCCGGCGCCGCCAGGGCGTTGAATGCCCCGCCCAGAACACCGCCCACGGCGAGCCATAGATAAAATTCGGTCAGGTCTCGGGTATGAGGCCGGTCGGCGGCCAGAAGACCGTGAAAGACCATGCAGAAGACGAATAATGCCGCAAAATGTACGGCCGTCACCGCCCACAGTGGATCCGTGGCGTCGGTCCACAACAACAGCGATGCGGCGGCCAGAAGGGGGGCAAAAAGCACCAACCACCAGTGGTGGGGAATCGGGTTTTGACGAGAAAAAACGGCGATAAATGACAGCATATATATCGCCAGTGGCGGGATCCACAAAAGGGGGACCGGGGCGATATCGGTGGTGATGAAGGTGGTGACGCTGAGCATCATGCTCGACGGGATAAATGCCCATAAAATCCAGCGTCCGCGGCGACGCCACGACAGGCGTATACCACTGGCAGGAGGGCTTTTTTGAGGCGATTTTGAGGGCTCAGGCGGTGGTGATCTCCAGAGCAGAGCAGCACATATCGCCACGGCGGCACAGAGCACCAGATAGGCGATCATCCACAGGATCGACTGTGCCTGTAGTCCGATGCGCGGTTCGATAACGAAGGGATAGCCCAACAGGGCCAGGACGCTTCCCGCGTTGCTGGCGGCGTAGAGGTGATAGGGGTCGGCGGCCTGCGGGTGATCGAGGGTGGAAAACCACTTTTGCAATAGCGGGGCGCTCGTAGAGACCACGAAAAAGGGCCACCCCACGCCGACAAAGAGGGTGATCAACAGCCAGCCCGTCGGCGCGTCGAGGACCGCCGTATCACCCGGGGCTTCAAAGGCCACGGGCAAAAAGGCGAGTCCCACCAGCATGATGATCAAATGCACGATGGCCTGCCGGCGCGTACCGAGCCATCGCGTCGTCAGATGGGCGTAGAGATAACCGCCGAGGAGCAGGGCCTGAAAAAATACCATCGCCGTATTCCAGACCGCCGGCGTGCCGCCGAGCACGGGCTGGATCATCTTGGCCACCATCGGCTGGACGACGAATAGTAGCGCCGAGCTGACCAGCAATGTGACGGCGTATAAAAGGTAATGCATTCAACCCTAACGTCAGTACATAGGTGATCACTTTAGCCTGGATTATTCATGACGCGTCATAACGAGGCAAAATCAGCGTCAAAAGCCCAAAATTGAGCCCCGCAGGCGATGCGCAGCATCGTCGAGGAGTGAAATGAAGGGATTTTGGGGCCGAGTGCCGCTTTTTAGCGCGAAGCGGATGGGGCACCGGAGGCCACTGAAGTTCCATCGAAGGCTTCGATGGTGATCTGGCGGTCCCCGGTGCCCCATCCGACCGCTCCCAGATGACGGTCGAGGCCACCTTCCTCAATCGGGTCAAGCACCTCGCTTGCCAGGCACCGACAGAGTCGGATCAATGGTGTTCGCTCAGGATTTCGGAGACCGTGGAGAGCTCGGATTGCGAGGACGGTCCGAAGCGCAGAAAATGGTCGCCGGCGTCCAATTCGAGGGTGTGTTGCGTGATGATCTCCGGACATTCGTCGACTGTCTGTGTATCGATACTCAGCTCATCTCCGTCGGCGTCGAATATAGCGACCGGCATATCGCTGCTGGTAAATAGGCCGTAGGTGTCGCCGTCGTCGATATTATAGCCGATATAACCCTCGTAGTGATCCGGCTCTTCGCCGCTCTCGGGAAGGTTGACCCGATAGTGGGTGTGTGTCCCGGCGATATTCTCGTCCACATCGTCCCGTTCGGCGCTGGCGTCGCGGTCGAGGGGAATGTCTTCCCGGGCGTGCAGGCATGCCTCCTCGAGGGCTGTCATCCCCGGCGCATCATTATTATTATTCGGGTCGTTTTCCTCGCCGTTGTCGTCGTCGCCACAGGCGCTCAGAGAGCCGAGGGCGAGTGCAATAGCGAAGAGATAGGCGAGACGTTTTGTCTGTTGAGTCATCGGAGTCGGTCCGTTGAATAAATTTTTTGAGATAGCCGGGAGAGAAGTGCTCGCTTAAGCGCAATGTGCACAGCGGCCGCGGAGAAAGATCTCGTTGACCTCACCGACGGTCGGCGACGTTCGCTCGTCGTCGCCGAAGGTGATATCCACAGGTGCCAGGCAGGAAATCTCGCCGCAGTCGTCGCACATAAAATGCGGATGGTCCTCGTCGTGAGAGTCCTGTCCACGAAATTCGAAGCGCCAGATATGATCGCCCGGATCGAGACGGTGCAATAGACCATTGTCGGTCAGATCGCTTAAGTTCCGGTAGATCGTGGCCTGGTCGAAACCCTCCGGGACCAGCGCTTCAGCCAGATCGGCATGGCTCATCGGGACCGAGGCTCTCGCGAGGTGGGCGAGAACCGTGGCGCGCGAGCTCGTACAGCGCAATCCGACGTCGCGGATCATCGCTTCCAGCTCCTTTTGGCTGTATTTGTCGTCGGTGGCCATTGCGTCTTCTCCTCGCGGCGGATGTCGTGCAACTGACTTGCAATAAGAAATAGCATGCGCGAGCGTAGTAGTGCAATCAACTCGTGCGTGGTTATGCTGCCCGGAGCGAGTGAAACCAGACGTATTGCGATGAAGTCGAGTCAATGACGCACGATGTTATCAGTTTATCAATCAGGGCCGGGACGTTGGTGGTCGCCCTGGTGGCCGTGCAACTGACGTCGATGTCCGCGCACGCCGACGACGGTGACGGCGAGGAGCAGGAGACGGGACTGGTCGTGGTAACCGCAGAGCCGACGGCCCGTGAGAATCCCTCGGATGCCGCGTTAAGTCGCCGCGAGATCGACGCCGTCGGCGCGCGAAGCGCCCAGGATATATTGCGAAGCTTGTCGGGAATCCAATTGTCGCAACACGGCAGTGAGGGCAAGGCGGCCCAATTTTTCCTTCGTGGATTCGACGCCGCCCACGGCACAGATCTGACGGTAAACGTCGATGGGTTGACGCTCAATGAGCCGTCCCACGTCCACGGCCATGGCTACGCCGATGTCGGGCTGGTGATCCCGGAGGCGATCAAAAGCGTCAGGCTTCGCAAGGGGCCATTCGATCTGGATCAGGGAAATCTATCGACCGCCGGTGATATTACCTACGAATTAGGTGTCCCCCAGGCGCTCAGAGGCACCGCGGTAGGCGTCGAGGGGGGCTTGCCGGGGAGGGGGCGGATCTGGACCTACGACGCACCGGTCGACGGAAATGAGCGCGATGTGGTCGCCGGCGAGGTCGTCGCCGATCGAGGTCCCTTTGAAAACCGTCAGACTCGCCGCGCGGGGATTCTGGGGCAGAAGACGCTCGGCGACTGGAGATTGCGCGGCGGTGTGCAGGCCGCGGAGTTCGGATTACCGGGTGCCCTTCGCTACGACGATATTTCGGCGGGGCATATCAGTCCCGACACAACCTATACGCCAGATACCACCGGCCGGACCGGTCAGATCTGGCTCGGCACAGTCCACGAGCGCAGCGACGATGATTGGTCGCATCGAACATCACTCGATATGCGGGCCAGGCAATTTGACGGCAACGAAAATTTTACGGGCTATCTCTTCGATGAGGAGCATGGCGACGCAAGCCGGGAGTTTCAGCAGGGTGCGATGCTGGTCCTTTCCCACCGCACACAGCGCGTATTGAGCGATAATTGGAGCGGCGTGATCTACGCCGGCAGCTCGGTAGATGTCTTTCGCCAATTCGCCGATGCCGTCGATGAAACCGGTGTGGCATATGATAGAGACTGGGGCGGCCGGGCACTGCAGGGAGCGCTATATGTTGCGCCCGGACTCTCAGGGTTCGTCGGCGATCACCTCCAACTCGAGGGCGGAGTGCGCCTGGAGGGACTCTTTTTTGATTTTCGCGAGGATGAGCTTTTGGGCACAGAGCAGGGGCGCGAGGCGCTGGCCGTGGTGGCTCCGCGAATGAGAGCCAGAGTCTTCGTGGGCAATAATCTGGTCATCGTCGGTGCCGCCGGGCGCGGGTACCGCGGGCCGGAAGCGCGAGTCTTCGCCGGCGATGAATCGGCGCCGGCCGACACCGACCTTCGCCAACACCGCGGCGGAGAGCCGGCTGTCACCGCCATCGACGCCGCCGAATTGGGCATTATCGTCAATCCGAGTCAGTGGCTGGAACTATCCGCCGGCGCATTTGCCTATCTAGCCAGCGGCGAATACGTCTACGATCACGTTTCGCGCGTCGATGTCGACCTCGGCGCAACCCGGCGACTTGGAGCCGAGGCAGCCGCAGAGGTTGAGTTGAGCCAGCAGTACCGGATGCGCGGCCATCTCACTGTCGTGGACGCTCACTTTCGCGACAGCGGTGATGCCATTCCCTTCGCGCCGCCCGTAGAAGGTGGAATTACCGGTCTCGCAAGATGGTCGAATGGCCTCTTCAGCGGTGTCGAGTGGCGAGGCGTCGGCACTCGACCGCTTCCCTTTGGAGCCAAGGCGGCGCCCTGGGCACTGTGGAATGCCCATCTGGGCTGGGAGCGCGACAATCTTCAAATTCGGCTCAACGTGGACAATTTGCTTGATACCTCTTGGGCCGAAGGCGTATATCACTACGCCTCTCATTTCGATCGCTCCCAACCGATCTCGACGCTTCCCTCCGTCCATCAAGTCACAGGCCATCCGCGGATGTTTCGACTACAACTTTCCTATCGCTGGTAAGTGCCATGAGAACAGCTTTAGTCTCGGTAATGGTCGCCTGCGTGGTCCTTGCAAGTGCCGGATGTGGTGGAGAAACCACGCAGGCCACGCGGGTCGATATGCCGGTTGGCGCCGACGGCACGGGCCTCGTCGAATTCGACACCGACGAGGGATATTCGGTGCAGCTTCACGCTGTCGATATGCGAGTTGAGCGCGTCGAGTTTACGGTCGGCGGTGAAGCTCATAACGATGAACAGGCATGGCATCAGCAGTTGATGCGCCGGGTCGTCGGCGAAGCCCACGCCCACCCGAATCACTCCGCCGGCGGTGAGGTCGGCGGCGAGTTGCCCGGGCCGGTCGTTTTTCAGTGGCGTCCCGATGAATTTAAGGAGGTCGGCGCCGGCGATTTTTTGGAGGCCGATTACGCCGGTTATAACCTGGTTTTTCCAGAAGCGCCCGTCGATGAAAGCGACGGCGAGTCTCTAGCTGTGGAGCTGATGGCTCGCCTCGAGGGCGTGGCCGACAATGGCGAAAATGCCGTCGAATTTTCGGTGGACGTCGATCTCGCCGATGCCTCGACAATCTTCGGTGGAGCACTATCGGGAGCTATCGCCGGCGATGACGTCGCCGCCGTAGGACTGCAGTTTTTGCCTTTCGACGAGTGGTCGGGACGATCGATCTTCGACGAAGTCGACTTCTCCGCTCTCAGCGTCGATGACGACGGAATCGCCCAGATTCCAGAAGGGAGCCTGGCATATATCCATATTCGGCTGGCCCTGACCTCTCACGAGCATTACGGAGGGCGTCTGCTGGAAGATGACGACTTATGACTTATGGTTGACCGGGCAGTCGCGCGTAGATGTAAATGAAGTTTTGTTCTGGACCGACATTTCCCCGGTGAAATAAAATAGGAGCCCCCCATGGAAGGCGAGCGAGTCGTAGTGACCACCGATCTGTCGAAGAACGCTGCTCCCGCAGCGGTGACGGCAAATCAATTGGCGAAGAAGCTGGGCGTTGAGGTCGAATTATTTCACGTCTTTGATCTGTCTCAGCGCGGATCCGGCGAAAAGATTCGCGTTCTGCGCGACCCGGAGCTGCGGGCTCGCGCCGAGGAACGCGTGCGCCGGTGGTATGAGGAGGTCGTCGGGGAATTACCCGATGATGTGACCCTGAAGTCCGGGGCTCCATCAGAAGAAATCCGGGACCGTGCCGCGGCTGACGACGTGGCCTGTCTGGTGATCGGCATGTCCGGTCGCGGCGCCTGGAATCGACTTATTTTTGGTTCCACGGTCCTCAAGGTCGCCAGTCGTCCGCCCTGTCCGACTGCCGTGGTCCATCCCGATTCCCATCGGGTCTCCGACGAGATGACCCTCGGTGTAGGGGCTGATTTTTCACCGGCCTCCGATGCGGCGCTAAAAGAAGCGGTGTGGCTGGCAAAACGGCTCGACGCCGCGATTCGAATCGTCCACGCCACAGCCCTGCCGGCGACGACGGTGATCCACGCCGGCGAATTGCCGCCGGGCATGGAAACGACGGAGGTCGTCAACTGGGCACAGGATTCGATGGACGCCTTTGTTCGACGCCATCGCGATCTGTTGGAAGGCGTTGACTATAGAGCAAAAGTGGTGACTGACCACCCGGTGGCCGGCCTGCGCAGCTTCGTCGAAGACCAGGGAATCGACTGGATGATCCTCGGTCATCGCACTGCTTCTCAGCGCGGTGGCGCGACCACGGTGAAGGGAAAGTGGATTCAGCGGATGAATTGCTCCACCTTTCTGGTTCCCACTTCGCGCACGACCTGAGCGGCGGCATCCGAATCTGCGGCCCGGTTGTGTCTTCTGCCCTACTTCATTAGTACTACCTCATCAGTTCCTCGCAGTGATACCAAACGAAACCTTCAGTGCTAGCACGGTGTAAATTATGAGTAATTCCTCGTTCAAAACTCTGAAACGACAGGCCGATGATATCTACAAACGCTACGAAGCCCATTTCGGCGGACGGCCGCGGGCGACTCGCGATCCAGAGCTCCTCGCCGAGTTAATCGACGAACTCGACGGTGTGGTCACGGAGGCCAAAAATGCCCTGAATGGCGGGCGAAACCCGGCGATGGTCTCACTTTTGGATATGGCAAAGCAGAATCTGAGCACTTATCGCAAGGAGCGCGAGGCGATCCTGGAGGCCAAGCAGTCCGGTCCCTCCTCGGCCAGGGGAGCCCGGCTGGCCACGGAGGCCAACCTGACCTTCGGGCGCTATTACCGCCATTTTGCCAATAAAAATCGCCTCACTCGCGATACCGCGCTTCTGACAGAGATCATCGTCGAGCTGGAGCGGATTCAATCCGAGATGCGCGAGCTCTCCGATGATGACGATGCCGGACTCAAGAAGAATCTGGAGATCGTCGAGGGCAATCTGACCATGTATCGCGACGAATACCGGGCGATCGAGCAATCGCAGGAGAGCGGCACCGCCGAGGAACAGGCCGATATTCTGGCCTCTCTGGCGAATTCGCAATTTGCGCTATATCGAGCCCATTTCGCCGGAAAGCCACGGCCCACCCGACGCCCCGGGCTTTTGGAGCGAATGGTCAGTCAGCTCAAAAGGATCCACAAACGGATGTACGAGCTCGCCCAGGGAGGATTGGTTTCCGAGTCCAATGACCGTAATATGGAAATCGTGTCCAAAAATTTGGAGGTCTATCAGGGAGAGCTCGAAAAAGTGCGAGAGGCGCGCAGCTCGGTGACCAAAGAGCAAATCGCCGGCAGTCTCGGTGGGGAGGCCAACGAGATCATGGCTGAGTATCGAGAGGATTTCGCCGGTGAGAATCGAAAGACCCGCGACCTGGAGCAATTGAATCTTATCTGCGATCGGATGTGTGAGATTGCCTATCAGATGCGGGCTATTCAGCGCGACGAGCCCAGCGAGACCAACGAGAAAAATCTCTCCATCGTCCTCGATTCGTGGACCCTGTACGAAGCGGAATACCGAAAGGTCGAAGAAGCCCAGAGCGATTGAGATCCGATATGCCAGCGGGAAGGTCAACGACGATGAGATGCAAATGGCGATGGATGATCGTGCTGGCGATGGGGTTCGCTATTGGTTGCGGGGATTCGGGAAACGGGACGATCGTTCTCAATCAGGATGAAGATGTCGGCATTGCAGAAGATGTCGAGGGCGACGACGTCGCCGCCCCGGAAGACGTCGAAGAGGACGTGGAACCCGACGTCGATCCCGGGATTCCCATCGACGGCGAGGGAGATAATTGCCCGGAGATCTCAAACCCCGACCAATCGGACCGAAGCCGCGACGGCATCGGCGATGCCTGTGCGAATTTCCCCTTTTATCACGATCCCTCTAATCCCGAGGAAGTGCCGGTCTTTCGGGAAGAATGGGGGCCTCCAAACGATCTGGATACTGACGCCCGCACCATCGATCCTTTCGATCTTCCCCTGATGATCGAAGGTCGGATCGGCCAGCCAGTGGCCGGTACGCCGAGCGAATTCGGCGACGTCGACTATTACGCCATCGAAATCGATGAGCCGACGACCCTTCTGATTCATCTGGAAGCGGCGACCTCGGCGCTGTGGCCGACCATGATCGTCGCCGGTGATCCCGTCGACAATATCAGTTATCAATCCGTCGTCGTGGCCCCGAATCGCGGTGAGTCGGAGGTGCGTGACGTCCACCTGCCCGTGGCCGGCCGGTATTTTTTCGTGATCTCCGACTATGAAAATCTCACCGGCGGAAGCGTCACGGGAGGACCGAATTACGGCTATCAATTTGCCGTGAGTACCCCGGAGCTACCGGAGCCCGAGGTGGTCCCCGTTCCCACACCCCGTCAGGTCGTCTCCTATGAAAGCCGGGAGGCCACGGTATTTACGGTGGATGTCGCCGGCGAAGACGCCATCAAGGTAGAAGCCAGTGGAGCGCCGCGTAACGCCGTCTCCGTTGTGTTGCCGGCGATTCAAATTCTCGACGCCGACACCGGCGATGTGCTGGCATATACCCTGGAAGATCAGATCAATCGCGAGACGCTGCGAGGTGAGTTAACCCTCAAATTAAGTGACGATATCGACGCCGTCGACGTCCTCGTAGAAGCGCATACCTCGCTGGGCGATAATGATATCGTCGTCGATATAAGCGTATTCGATAAGCCGGAGCATCTGGCGTCGATGGAAGACCCGCGCGAGAGTCGCGAGGATAATATCCTCTGGCTGAGTCCATCGATGGAGCTGGCATCTGAGATCGGACCGCCCAGGGCCATCAGCGATACGAATTTGACTGACGACCGAGACTTTTTCTTCTCCATGGTTCAGCCCGGCGATTATCTGCGAGTTGTCGCCGAGCCTCACGCTGGCGGCCAGTTGATCCCCGAGGTGGCCGTCGGTCGCCTGCCGACGAGCTTCTTCTCTGCGATTCACACAAGCAATGAAGCCATTTTACCCGGCGAGAGCACCTCCCTGTCGTTTTTGGTGACCGAAGACCGTCAGCGAGAACTGGCATTTAGAAATTTTCATGCCGACAACTGGGCTTCCACGCTGCCTGTGGGAGGGCCGGATTACGGCTATGATCTGCGCGTCGAGAAATTAAGTGTCGTCGACAATGCCCAGCGCCACGATGAGTTTCCGGCCACGATTGCACTGGAACTCGAGCCCGGCGAGCACCGGATCTACGATTTTCCGTTTCAGGACGGCTATCTATACCGCGTGGACTATCAAAATCCGGATACCGCTCCCGTTGAGCTTATCGATACTGAGGACTGGCGGGTCTTCGATTCGACGACCGGGGAGACCACATTTGTGCAGCGGCCCGATCGGGACGCCATTCTCGCAGTTCGAGATATTTCTCGCGTAGGATTGTCAGAGTCTGCGGGCGGGCACCTGGAGGTGACCGAGGTGGCGGGGCCCGAGGAGGTGGAGATACCCCATAGCACAGGCGGGACCCTGGACGACGACTCGCCTCAGGCGGCCTATCGACTCTCGGCATCGGCCGGCGAAACTGTTGTCGCTCGGGCGGTGTCGGATGTCGACAGCGGAGCGATTGTTGAATTGGTCGGCCATGATGCGACACCCCTTGAAAACGACGATGATTCATTCGACG
Organism: Myxococcales bacterium; assembly: GCA_007119175.1. Taxonomy (GTDB): domain Bacteria; phylum Myxococcota_A; class Bradymonadia; order Bradymonadales; family Bradymonadaceae; genus SLJM01. The sequence continues at coordinate 28,653 of SKQC01000434.1, forward strand.
CCGTTTATCTCGAAGAGGACTCCGACCTGATCGCCATCGTCACCCGGCAGGGCGATGAGAGCGTGGACTACTCGCTGGCGATTGAATCCATCGATTACACACAAGAAACGGCGCCGCTGGAGCTGCGTGAGACGCTGGACGAGTTGAGCAGCGGCTGGTGGCGCGTCGACCTCGAAGAGGACACCACCTACGGGATCAACGCCCCGGGAGGCTCGTCGACGACAGAGACGATGTGGCTCGCCGTCTACGATGCGGAATCACGAGAATTGCTCGCCGAGAGTAAACAGGGAGTCCTCTTTTTCGATAGCCGGGCAAGTAGTGATATTGTTGTGGCCACTGCAGACCCGGCCGGGCCCGTTGATGCGCCCGCTGACGTGGGACTTTCTGTGGCCCCGGTAGAGCCCGTCGAAATCGACGCGTCGGGAACGAGCACCGTGGAACTGATCAATGGATTGCGGCCGGCCGTGGTGCGTTTTCATCACCAGTCCAGCGGCATGTCGACGCTCGAGATCGACGCCGACGGCGATCAGGAGGCAAGTGCCTTATTGGCGAATGCGCTTTTTGAGCCATTCGTCGCTCAGGCCCCCGATCAACCGCTGGCGGCGATGGCCAGAGCCGGCGACCGCCACTGGACGGGGCTTGTCGTTCCCCGCGACGTGGACGACGAGGAGACCTGGACAGCCGAGGTGAAGGTCGAAAATACGCCGGTGACCGGTGCCCAGGTGCTGGATACGGAGGAAGCTGTGGCTGGAAACCCGATGGTCATCGACCAGTGGCCGGCGGCCTATTTTGGCTCAATTGATTTTATGGCGGATCCGCGGACTTTTCTCGCCGATGTCGAGGAGGGCTCCAATTTATGGGTGGTCACCATGCCGGCACCATCGCTTTATAGCAGTGCAACCGAGACCCGGCTGACGCTTTCCGATGCGACGGGGCAGGTGCGTGCTGTCGACACGGACAGTGCCGACTTTAGTTTTTCGGCGATTCACGGTGCCGAGATTGACGAGGAAGGACCATGGCTCGTCGAATTGACGCGCGACAATTTCAATGCCGGCGAATTTGCCATCTTCTTTGTGCGCCAGGACGAGTGAAAATCCGGCGCCACAACGGAGCTGATAAGAGCATTTGCGGGGGGGAGCGATCATGAGCCAGATTGATTGGGAAGTGGTCCGTCGGCGGCTCGACGAGGTCGCCGATGGTGGAGAAGAGGACGATGCGGAGGTGCTCGCAGTAGCTCGGCGGCTGACGGAGCACGGAAGCTATCCGGCGCTCCAGTTGGTGCGCCAGCCCTCGATCGCCACCTGGCTTGCCGAGTCGAGGTGGCGCTTTGATCCGATGCCGGAGCGCGAACTTGCCGAGGACCTCGATGCCTATCTCGATGCGGCGCGCCTCGACGACGGGGGGCTGACCGAGGCGGGCGTCGCCGCCAAATTGCGCGCTTTTCGTCATCGGCAATTGCTGCGCATCTTTTTGCGCGAAATCGAGGGTGCGTCGGTGCGCCGGACCACCGCCGAGGTGGCCGATGTCGCCCAGGCCTGTCTGCAGGCGGCGCTCAGAGAGGCGGCGCGCCTCGAAGATATGCCTCATTTAGCCGGCCAGATCTGCATCTTCGGGATGGGGAAGCTCGGCGGTCGGGAGCTGAATTTTAGCTCCGATGTCGACGTGGTCTTCGTCGTCGACGATCAATGCCGCGACAACACCGATGATGGCGCTGTGGACCGGATCGCTCGCCGGGTCGTCGCGCTGATGGATGAGGTCACCGAGGATGGCCGCGTATTTCGCGTCGACTTAAGGCTTCGCCCCCAGGGAACTCAGGGGCGTCTGGTGCCCGCGGAGTCGGGCCTCGTCGACTACTACTTAAATTGGGGCGAAACCTGGGAGCGCGGTGTGTGGCTCAAAGCGCGGGTGGTAGCCGGCAACTGCGAGATGGGCGAGCGCATCCTGGAGGCATTGGAGCCCTTTTTATTTCGCCGCCATCTGGACTTCGATGTCATCGATGACCTCCGCCGGATGAAAGAGCTTATCGATCACGAGGCGAAGGCCTCCGACTTTGTCAATATCGAAAATCCACCGGAGCGCGACGACGAGCCCTCCACAAGTCCCTTCAAGGCTCGGCTTCTCCGCAAATTCAACCGGTCGAGAGGGCCGACAGAGCCGTCGACAGAGCAAAAAGCAAAGAAAGAACGGCCGGCCACCGGCTGGGACGTCAAAATCGGACGCGGTGGAATTCGCGAGATCGAATTTTTCGTCCAGGCCCTGCAATTGGTTCATTGTGGCCTGCGCCCGGAGTTGAGGGTGCGAACCACTCTGGATGCCCTGGACAGACTGCTTTATTCGGGGCTTTTGTCGTCGGCGGAGCACGCCAAGCTCACCGATGCCTATGATCTCTTTCGGCGTCTGGAACATCGCATTCAGATGGAGGCCGACCGGCAATCACATCGCCTCCCGACGGAGGACGAAAAATTCGCCGATCTTGCTCATCGGATGAAGATGCCCGCCCAATCGCTGCGCGGGGAAATCGAATTGGCCCGTGACCACGTTCGATCGATCTTCGAGCGGTTATTCAGCGATTCTCCGCGCCGATCCGAGAAGGCCACCGTCGGCGAGGAGCGCGAGGGAACACTGGAGCGCATCATTGGGCTCGGCGCCGAGCAACTCCTCGATGAGTCGGTGATCGATACAATTCGACAGGCCGGGTTTTCCAGGCCTCGACAGGTGGCCGGCCAACTGCAGGTATTGCGCCGAAAGGAGCACGGTCCGTTTTCAGAGTCTCCGCGAAGCGCCGATCCTCAGGTGGCCCGCTACCTATTGAGCAGTCTGCGCGACGCTCCCGATCCGGAGGCGGCCCTGGGTCATCTTTTGCGCTTTTCTACGGCCGTCGGTGACACCCCGTCGACGTGGTCCATGCTCGCTGAAAATCCCCATGCAGCGCGCCTATTGATTCACCTCTTCGGTTCCAGTCCACCCCTGGCGGGCCTGCTCGCCGAGGAGCCCGAGGTCTTTGAGCGCCTCATCTACGGCGGCTCGGCGCGGGTTGTACGCCGGCCCGAGGAGTTGGCCTCTGCGCTCGAACAACGCCTCTCCGGTGTCGGCGATCGGGCCCGTCGGATGGGAAGGATTCGCCGCTTTCATCGCGAGGAGATAGTGCGCATTGCCCTGCACGAAGTCGCTGGAGCCGTGGAGGTGGAGACCACCTGCAGGCAGTTGACCGATCTCGCCGAGCTGGTGCTCAAGAGTCTATTTCGCGAGGTCGTCGACGAGTACTGCCGGGCCAATGGTGAATCGCTAACCGAAGCTGATCCTGTCGATGATCTCGAATTGGCACTGGTGGCGATGGGTAAGCTCGGTGGCCGGGAAATGGGATTTGGAAGCGACCTCGACTTTTTCTTCGTCTACCACGGATCGACATCAGGCGGTCTGGAACACACGACGGCGACCCGGCTGGCAAAACGGCTGGTTCGAGCCATGACGGCGACCACGGCGATCGGCGATCTCTACGAGGTCGATCTCCGCCTGCGTCCCTCGGGAACTCAGGGAACCCTGGTGGTTAGCGTCGACGCCTGGGAGGATTACCACCGCGACCGGGCCCAATTCTGGGAGCGCCAGGCATTGGTTCGAGCCCGCTGTGTAACGGGGACCCCGTCACTGCGACAGCGGATCGATGAGGGCCGGCGTCGGTTGACATTTGAGGCGCCATTGCCACCGGATGCCCGCTCTCAGATTGTCGACATGAGAGATCGACTCCGCGCTCAGGCCCAGGGAGCGGCGCAGGAATTCGACGTCAAATTTGACGAAGGTGG
>SKQC01000015.1 GCA_007119175.1 Myxococcales bacterium
AGTCCGTCAGTCGAGGTTGTCAAGAGGTTTTCTTCAAAAACTCTTTCGACTCTCGTCCTCGGCCGGATTGAACAACCACCGTGTCGGTGGACTCATTCCCGTCGAGGGACGCGGTTTATAGAAGCTGTTTTCCGTGGCGTCAAGCACCATTATAAAAAAGCTTCTCTCCGGTGAGCGACGACCGCATCGTGCACGGCCTCACTACATCGGAAAGCGTATTGTATGCACCCGGGGATTGCGGTCAAGGACAAATGATGTTTTGCCACCCCAGACGGTTTAAAACCGAGGTCAAAGATCGCCGTTTGGGCGCCTGGCGCGGCGGCGATCGCCTATGATCTCGATGGGCACCTGGTCGTCCTTATTAACAGGCGGAAAAGAGATTGCCCGTTGCGCTCACAGACAACTCTGGTTGGCAATACCGACTCTGGGATTGAGTACCATACGGTTTTAGTGAGAAGTATTTTAGAAAGGGTCAGCATGCGGCGACGTGAGTAGGTTCGCGATATCAGCGAACTCAGTGCCTGTATATAAAGAGGTAGAAATTATGCGAATTATCGCCGGACGGGCGCGCGGACGACGCCTGGCCAGCCCGGAGGGCAATAAGATCCGACCGACCACGGATCGAGTGCGGGAGGCCTTGTTTTCGATGCTCGGCAATATTTGTGGCGCTGTGATCGTCGACGGGTTTGCCGGATCGGGGGCTCTGGGGTTGGAGGCGCTGAGTCGCGGCGCCGAGCGATGCTATTTTTTCGACTCCTCGAGACAAGCGGTGGCGACGATTCGAGAAAATGTCAGCCGCGTGGGAGTAGAGGACCAGTCGATCATTCGTCGGTGTGGCTTTGAGCAGGGATTGGAGCGCTTTGTAGAAGGCACGCCGGATCTCTGGTTTTTCGATCCGCCGTACGGGACAATATTTGCCGAACAGGGTCTGAAGGCGATGGAACGGTCGACGCAGAAGGTCACCGACGGGGCACTGGTGGTCTGGGAGTCGCATCGCGATGAAGCGGTTCCCGATCTCGAGGCTTTTGAGGTGACGCGAAAAAGAGAGTACGGAACGACGCGGCTGGTATTTTTTCGCTGTCGCCGTTGAACGCCCGGGGCTATTGCCGGGTGAAGAGAAATCTTTATAGTTTCGGTGGAACCAGCATCCCGCCGTAAACCTTTGGAAAGCCGACAGGGCTGATATGAGCCGTACAGCGATTTATCCGGGCAGTTTCGACCCCCTGACGTATGGACACGTCAGCATTATCGAGCGCGGATTGCGTGTATTCGACGAGATCATCGTCGGAATCGCCATAAATGTGCGAAAACAACCGCTATTTACCGTATCGGAGCGAACGGAACTCATCGAACGCTCCTTTCCCGGCGAGAGCCGCCTTAAGATCGACAGCTTCGAGGGATTGCTCATCGATTACGCCAATACACGCGGAAGCCAGGTTATATTAAGGGGTTTGCGGGCGGTCAGCGATTTTGAATACGAGTTGCAGATGGCAAATATGAACCGAAAGCTCGACGATACGATCGAGACGATGTTTATGATGACCGAGGAATCTCATTTTTACGTCAGTTCCGGCCTGGTAAAGGAAGTGGCGCGCTTTGGGGGCTCGGTCCAGGACCAGGTTCCAGACCACGTCGAGGAAGCGCTGGCCGAAAAATTTGCCGCAAACAACGCTTAAATAGCCATTCGAAGATCAATTTCAACGCCTCGTCATTCAGGCAGACAACTCATCCAATTGAGTCCAGGAGTTTCGGTGATACGACTGAGCAAGCGAATCGAACGTGTGGAGCCGTCGCCGACCCTCGCCATATCGGCGCGGGCAAAGGCGATGAAGGCCCGGGGTATCGATATTATCAGTTTCGGGGCCGGCGAGCCCGACTTCGAGACCCCTGAGGAGGTGGTGGAGGCCGGCAAGGCGGCGATGGACGCCGGAAAAACGCGCTACACCCCGGCCTCGGGAATCCCCGAGCTGCGGGCGGCGGTGGCCGACGATTACGAGCGTCGAGGACGCAATGTCGATCCCGACCAGGTGATCATGACCGTCGGCGGAAAGCAGGCCTTATACAACGCCACCCAGGTGTTATTCGATCCGGGCGATGAGGTGGTCATTCCCGCTCCCTACTGGGTGAGCTATCCGGCCCAGCTTCATCTGGCAGGGGCGATACCGAAGGCGATCACCACGGATGTCAGCGAAGATTATAAGCTGCGTCCACAGGCCCTGCGCCAGGCCCTTTCGGGGTCGTCGGTGCGAGGGCTGATTTTGTGCTCGCCGTCTAATCCCACGGGCTCGACGTATAGCGAAGAAGAGCTACAAGAATTGGCGGCCGTATTGCGCGATTTTCCAGACGTTTTGGTGTTATACGACGCGATGTACGACCGAATTTATTACGACGGTGAGGTCGCCCCGGATCTGGTGGCTGTGGCGCCATCGCTGGCCGGTCGAGTGTTGACGTTCAACGGATTCAGCAAGACCTATTCGATGACCGGATGGCGTCTGGGGTATGCGATCGGGCCCTCGGAGGTGATCGCGGCGATGGGCATTCTTCAAAGCCAGTCCACCTCAAATGCCACCTCCTTTGTGCAATACGCAGCACTTGAGGCGCTGGCCCTCGACGATTCGGTCATTGCCGAGCGACGCGACGCCTTTCGGGGCCGCCGAGATCTGATCGTGGCCGCCCTGTGCGCCATCGACGGCGTGAGTTGTCCGACGCCATCGGGGGCGTTTTACGTCTTCCCTGATTTTTCATCCTTTGTAGGCGAGGACGGCCAATTCGAAGACGATCTGGAGCTGACCAAATATCTTTTGGACGAGGCCGAGGTAGCCGTGGTGCCGGGCTCGGCATTTGGCTCGCCCGGCGGGCTGCGGCTGTCCTACGCCATGGACTCGAAAACGATTACCGAGGGCGTCGAACGCATCAAAATCTCATTGAATGCTCTGACGGACCAATAAAAAGCAATCGCCTTAAGACTTGCGACAATTCGGATGTTCAGTTGGGTGACGAAGTCGTGCGTCAAAGCGCCCTAAAAGGGGCGGGCTGACAGCCCGAAATGCGGCCAAGCTGGCCGCGGACCCCGGGGGGCTGAACGCTTACTGCTGATAGTGCTGACTGTGCTCAGTCGCCATTCTGATTGTCGTCGGGGACCGCGCCGCCACAGTCAGACGAGGCAACCTCGAATTCTCCCTCGATGCTCTCATGTACATTCGGAGGGGACGACCTCGAATTCTCCGTCGATGCACTCGATGGGGTCGGGGCAGATAAAGGTATCGGGCGCCGAATATTCACAGACTCCATCGTCGCCGCAACTGCCCGTCAGGCGGGTATCATTGGGATCTCGCTCGGTGGGGCAATCGGAGCTCGATTCACAGACCAAGACGTCGACCTGGCCGTCGCAATTATTATCCGTTCCGTCACATCGCTCGGGGATATCCAGGGGAGGATCGAGGGGATAGACCTCGAGTTGTTCCGGGATACACTCATCGGGTTGCCCGTTGTTGCTATCTGCGTCTTCCTCACCGTTTCCGCCGGGAAAACTGCAATATCCGTCGACGCATTCAAAATTACCGGTGCAGTCACCGTCGTCGTCGCAGACGAAGGTGCCCTCCTCTTCGGTATCGAAGTCCACGGAGCAGCCGGCAAAGAGGCCGGCGCCAAAGGCGACGATGAAGCAGGAGAAAAGAAATGTCAGTCGGTAAGTCATCGCAACAAACCCTCAGGTCGAAGAGGATGGATCCGAAAAAAAATACGCGGTGTCTTCTTTTAGAAACGCCAGGAGGCACCGACTCCAAAGCCGTCGTCATGTAAGCGGGGGCCAATCTGGAGGCCACCGGGTGAGGAAGTATCGGCCGCCGCCTCCGCATCGTCGACGGGCGGATCGTCCTCGGAGCTCAAAATAAACAGGGCGGTGCTCACAGCGGCGAGACCGATGCCGGCGACGAAACCAAAATTGGCGATCCGGGCATTGCTTTCCATATCGCGGCGCATGCTCCGCGCTTCGCGCTGGGTCAATTCGGTATAGCGGCCCTCGCCGTCCTGGCTGTACTCGTCCAGATCGGATTTCGCACTGCTGACGCGGAGTCCGAATAAAGTGCCCAGGCCGAGCGAGACCACAGAGGCCCCACCGGCGAAATAAGAGGCGATGCGCATGGCGTTGACATCATCGACATCGACGAATTCGTCGTCGTCGACGGCGCGGCGAATCCCAAAAATATCGTCGACACCGGCGGGGATAGCCTCGATGAGTTCATCGACGTCACCGAGCCCGGTATTGGTGTGATAATTGACGAAGAGGCGGTCATCGACATCGAAATAGTCGATATCGAGCCGATAGCCGTCGGGTTGTTCTTCGACGCGGCCCTGGACGATGCGCTGAACGCCGGCCGATCGCCCGACGCCGGCCAAACACAGTGATTCGCGACTGCAATATTCCGGGTCGCGGTCAACCAGCGCCGGCAGAAGATCGGTTTCCCCATAAAGGACGATGCCCGGAATCTCCTCGGCAGCGGCCCGCAGAGCGGATTGGATCTGATCCCTTTCGTGATCGGTGATATCGTCGTGAGGAACGGTGACGATACCGACATCGAGCGCCTCGTCGTCGTCGGCGCCGGGATCGTAATCGTCGTCGTCGACATCGTCGGGGGCAAAGGTCATCGCGTCGTCATCATCGTCGTCCCAGTCGACTTCGTCGGGCTCAAAGGTCATCTCGTCGTCGTCGAAGGCCACAGCCTGTGCCGGAGCAAAAGCGATGAGGCAGGCGACGAGCAATACCAGGGAGCGATCTATTTTCATGGAGTGCCTCTCCATTGGTTTTTTGCAAACTAAAATGACCATCGAGAAAATCAAACGCGCCTTGAAATTCCGCGGCGCGCCGAATCGTTTCGCATGGCGACGACCGGCGTCTTAATGGGACCAAAACCTCGGCAATTTCGCCCTGATGACTCTCAGGTCAGCAGCACCCACCAATTACCACACGGCCCGGGGGTGCGCAACAAACGGGATGACGCAGCTCGCCGGTGCGGTTGCCCGCTGTGGGGCCAGCAAACTATAACCGACTCAATGGATCATCGGGACGAATCGTGAGCGAGGAACCGATCTTGAAATCGGAGATGGAATCGGGAGACGGGGGCACTGCAGAGGCCACCGGCGCAGAAGAGGCGCCGATGCCGGCCTATGAGCAGATGCTGCCCGAAGATCTACCCGTTCTGGAAGAGGAATTAAGCGAAGCTACGGAGGATAAAAAAAAGCGGCCCGGCAAAGGGGCGTCCGCAGATCTGGCGCGTCGCCTCGTAGAGCGCCCCCTGGCGTCGGCCATGGTGGAGCGACTGGGGCGATTATTTCGATTTCTGGCAAACCTGTTATTCGCCCACGTATTATTTGAACAGCGCTCAATCAACGATATCCGCGCCGCCGACAAGCGCGGTACCGTGGTCTATGCCATGGAGTCGCGCAGTCGGCTGGACTATCTGTATTTCAACTACGCCTTTTTAAAACACGACCTTCCGCTGGCCCGCATTGCCAACGACGTCAGCCTGCGACCGGTTCGCCGCCTGTGGAATTGGTTTCGCCGCTTATTTCAGCGTCGTCCCGTGCCACCGACCCGTCAAATGGAAGCATTGGTCCGCCACCAGGAGTCGGCGTTTATATTTCTGGAGCGACCGCGCCACGATGCCGAAGAAGCCCTGGCGTATAGCCAACCCTATCTATATCGGCTCATCCAGCTTCAGCGCCGGCAAGAGGAGCCGATCTTTGTGATGCCCCTATTATTGGTGTGGGCAAAGCGCCCCGATCCGCGGCGGGCGAGCTTTCTCGACGATCTCTTCGGCACCGCTCAATCGCCGGGCTTTTTTCGAAAGGTCATCCACTATGTGCAGACCTTCTGGCAGAGTTTTTTGCGCGTCGGCCAGCCCATGGTGCAGGTCTCGAGCGCAATCAATCTGCAGGATTTTCTGCGCGAATACCCCAATGCCGACAGCTCGGATGCCTCAGAGCTGTTGCGGTCGCGGCTGGAAGATTTTATCGGCCGAGAACGGCGAGTCATTTTGGGCCCGACGACATTGCCGCGGGAGGCGATTCACGGGGAGGTGATGAAGCGCCCGGAGCTGACCCAGAAGATCCGCGAGGTAGCCGATGAGGAAGAGGTCGATGAGGAGCTGATTCGGCAGCGGGCGCGAGATTGCCTCGATGAGATCTCGGCAGATCCGAAACCGCTGGCGCTCAAGGTCTTTAGCGCCGTGCTCAGCTTTGTATGGTACCGAATCTACGACGGCTTCGAGGTCGACGAGGAGGGGCTCGAAGAAGTGCGCGAGGCGGCGCGATCGAGTTCCATCGTCCTCGTGCCCAGCCACAAAAGCCACATCGATTACCTGGTTTTGAGCTACGTCTTTTATCACTACGGGATGATGGCCCCCCATATCGCCGCCGGGGTCAATCTATCATTCTGGCCGCTGGGGCCGTTATTTCGTCGAGCGGGAGCGTTTTTTATCCGCCGCTCGTTTCGAGGCGAAGATCTGTATCCGGTGGTCTTTCGCGAATATCTAATCCGACTGATGGAGGAGAGCTATCCCATCGAATTTTTCATCGAGGGGACGCGAAGCCGGACTGGAAAATTGATCAAACCAAAATACGGAATGCTCGATATGATGGTGCGCGCCTTTGCCGAGGGACGGCTGGATTCGGTAAAAATCGTGCCTATCTCAGTGGGATATGAAAAGATCATTGAGGAGCGCTCGTATCGGCGCGAGATGTTGGGTGAGGAAAAACAACAGGAAAGCCTGGCCGGATTGCTGCGAACTCCAAAATTTCTGACCAGTAAAAAGGGTCGGCTCTACGTGGAATTCGACGATCCGATCGACCTGGAGGAATATTTTGCCCGGTTTTCCATCGACCGACTGGAGCCCGACGACGAGGAACTCGATGCGCTGACGGTGCGTCTGGCCCATCGAATCATCTACGATATCAATCAGATCACCACCGTATCACCGACCGCTCTGGCGGCCACGGTGTTGCTGAACAATCCGGAGCGAGGCCTCGATCGAGGGCGATTATTGCGGGAGGTGGGGTTTTTGCTCCACTTTTTGACTCAGCCAGGGCGCAAACGGCGATTGTCGGGAGCGATCCGGGAGGCTCTATCGGCACACCGGCCGGCGATCGACGCCATCCTCGATTCTCAGGGAGGCGATCCGCCGGTGAGCCTGCGTTTCGGCGATGATGACGAGGCCGACGAAGAGCGTCATCTGGAGACGACGATGGGCACTGCCGTCGCCAATGTCATCGATCGAGCGCTGGCGATCTTCGAGCAAGAAGATCAGGTTCATATCCGTGAAGAGGGCGGCGATACCTTTTATAGCCTGGAAGAATCCCATCGCTTAGAGCTGTCGTATTACCGCAATACAATCGTTCAGCACTTCGTGCCCGAGGGGCTTCTGGCCACGGCGCTGCTTCGCTTCGACGAAGACCCCGTCGATTTCAAGGAGGTCATGGAGGAGACTCGCTTTTTGAGCCGTCTGTTTAAATACGAGTGGATCTACGAGGAGCGCGCCGAGTTTGAAAATGTATTTCGTCGAACGCTGAGCTATTTTTCGGCCTCCGAATGGGTCTCCGTCGACGACGATGACCAGGGGCGACAGATGATATCCGTGGCCCAGCCCTGCCGAGAGCTAAACTTTTTTCGCCGACTGGTTCTTACCTTTCTGGAGGCCTACGCCATCATCGCCGCCATGCTCGACGAGTTACATGAGGGCAGAATGGAGCGCGATAAATTCGTCGAACTGGCAATTAAACGGGGGCGCAAAAGCTTTTTGCGGGGTGATGTGATCTTCTCGGAGAGCATCTCAAAGCCGACCTTCATCAATGCTCTGCGCCTGCTGGAGGATTGGGGAGCCGTAAAACAGGAGCGCGATACGGGAAGAATGCGGGAGACTGCTTATTATTCGGTAGGAGAAGAGTGGTCGGCGGAAAAGTATTGGAATCTGCAAAAGCGCCTCGACGCCCTGGTCTACCGCGATTGGGAGCTGCGCAATCGGATCGCCGGACATCGCCGACGATAAGCAGGTGCTAGCAGCCTGTTGCTAGTCGAAGCGGTCAAAAATGAGTCGAATAGGCGACCAGATTTGTCTCAGTTGACGCGGCGCGTAACATCTATGAGTATTGCGTCGCCGAATGAATCATCATTCAGTATAAAATTAGATCCACCGCTAAAAAAACACAGAGGCACCATGAGTCAGGAAAAACCCCAGGGTTGTGCGTTTCTGCTGCAGCAGGTCGGCTCGGAAGAGATCTTTACGCCGGAGAAATTCAGCGAAGACCAGCGCATGTTTGCCGAGACGGCGTCGACGTTCATGAAAAAGGAGGTCTATCCTCGGGTCGACGAGATCGAAAAAGGGGATTTCGACCTGATGGTGAAGGTATTGCGAAAATCCGCCGAGGTCGGCCTGACGATGATCGACATCCCGGAAAAATACGGCGGGCTGGGAGTGGATAAAACGACGAGCATGATCGTCACCGAATATCTATCTCATTATTCGGGGTGGGCGACGACCTACGGGGCCCATACCGGGATCGGGACGATGCCGCTTTTATTTTTCGGAAACCAGGAACAAAAGGAGAAGTGGCTTCCCAAAATCGCATCCACCGAGGTGATCGCCGCTTATGCTCTGACGGAGCCCAGCAGTGGATCCGACGCTCTGGCGGCCAAAACACGGGCCGAGCTCAGCGAAGACGGGGAGCATTATATCCTCAATGGCAAAAAGATGTGGATCACCAACGCTGGATTTGCCGACCTATTTACGGTCTTCGCCCAGGTCGACGGCGATAAATTTACGGCATTTTTGGTCGAGGGCGATCGCGAGGGCTTTTCCACGGGTGCTGAAGAAAAAAAGATGGGGCTCAAAGGGTCGTCGACTCGGGAGCTGAATCTGGAAAATGTGAAGATCCCAAAGGAAAATCTGCTCGGCGAGATCGGCAAGGGACACAAGATCGCCTTCAATATTCTCAATATCGGGCGATTCAAGCTCGGCGTGGGAACCCTGGGCGGGGCGAAGCGAACCCTGATGGTGGCCACAAATTATGCTCTGGAGCGCGAGCAATTCGGGCAGCCCATTGCCGAATTTGGAGCGATTCGCTCGAAATTGGCCAAGATAGCGACCCGGATGTATAGCCTGGAGTCGATGTGCTATCGGGTCGCCGGCTATATGGATCGGAGTCTGGAGACTCTCGACTCCCAGGCCGACGACTACCCGGCACAGGTGATGGAGGCGATCGAGGAATTTGCCATCGAGGACTCGATCATGAAGGTCTTCGGCTCGGAAACCGTGGATTTCGCCGCCGACGAGGCTGTTCAAATCCACGGCGGACTCGGCTATTCGGCGGAGTACGAGGTGGAGAGAATCTACCGGGATACGCGCATCAACCGGATCTTCGAGGGGACCAACGAGATCAACCGGATGCTCATCCCGGGCATGATCCTAAAGCGCACCATGAAGGGGCAGCTCAACCTCTTTGATCAGATCCAGAAGGTGGAGATGGCGCTGGCGGAAGGAGAAAAGCCGACGCCGCCGCCGCAGGGTGATGATCCGACGCTGGCCTTTGAGAAATTCGTCACGGAGCAATCCAAAAAGATCGGCATTTATTGTGCGAATCAGGCCATCCAGAAGCATATGGCCGATCTGCGCGAGCAGCAGGAGATCTTGATCGACCTGGCCGATATCATCAGCCAATTATACGTGATGGACTCCACGGTGAGCCGTACCTTGCAGATGATCGATGAGCAGGGATTTGAGGCAACGGAGCCGCAGCGAGCGGCGACGCTTCTGGCGCTCGCCGAAGCGTTCCGGGTCGTCGAAAACCGCGGCAAGCGACTGTTGTATAATCTCGCCGATGGTGACGATCTAAACGCCCATCTCGAGGCATTTGAGAAGCTGTCATTTTATTCGCGAATCGACGAGATCAGCTTAGAACGGACCGTCGCCGATGCCGTCGTAGCGAGACATGGCTACCCGTTTTAATCCCCGTAGATAATCGGTCCCTCATCGATGCACCGCGCGCCCAGCGATAATTCGTGGGAGCAGATGGGGATATCGTCGGGATGTTCGTCAAAATGCCGCTGCAGGGCTCGGCGCGTCACCTCGACGCCTCCCGACGAGCTAGCCACGGTTTTCGGCAATAAGCCAAACCCCTGTTCGCCCTGGATTTGCTCTACCGTATAGGCGGCATCACCGACGAAAAAGACGGTGGTGCCGTCGGTGAGATGAATTCGATATCCACAATGACCGGGGGTATGGCCGGGCAGAAAGAACATCTCCACCGATCCGTCTTCGAAGAGGTCGAGTCCCCGCTCGCTGTCTGCGAGGTGGGGGATATCGTCATGCATCTCGACGCAATTTTGGAGCGAAGAGTAATCGCTTCGAAGATATCCGCGCACACTGGCCTGCCACTCGGGTCCTTCTGTGGCGGCCTCCCATTCGCGCCGCGACATATGAAAGCGGGCGTGCGCCAGAGTCTTCATGGCGCCCGTATGATCGTAGTGAAGGTGCGTCATCAGAATATGGGCGACATCAGCCGGCCGAAGCCCGAGCGCTTCGAGCCGAGGGATGACCGACCAGCGCTCCTCGAAGACGAGCCCGGCTTTCTGCATCACAGCGCCCATCAAATTGCCGAGATTCGAAGGGCCCTCGTGTCCGTATGGAGCGTCGAGGAGAATCGGGCCCAGCTCGGAGTGTTCGGCGATCCCACCGAGGAAGGGAAGACGGATCAGCGACCATCCGCCGTCTTCGATAATCACCGAAGCGGGAACGCGGGCATAGGCACAGTGAAAGAGGCAAAATCGATCGATCATTGGTGGACCCGGCGTGGACTGACCTGGGCGACGAGATTGTCGTTATCGTCGAGCTGCAAAGGCGCAAATAAAAGGCGTCCTACGTCATCGTTGCTATCTTCTTTTAGTTCCACGCGTAAATAGTCCTCGGTCAGTCCACTTCCGTTATTTTCCACGATGATCTCGGCAGCCTGGCCGGCCCGAGAGCGGCGGTAGGCCATCCCTTTGGTGACCGCCATATCGCGCAGCTCTTTGCTGCGCTCGGCGGCGACCTTTGAATGAACGGGATCGGGCAGATTTGCGGCGGCTGTCCCTTCGCGGCGGGCGTAGGGAAAGACGTGGAGGTAGGTAAAGGGCAATTCGTCGACGAGCTGTCGAGTCTGCTCAAAATCCTCATCTGTCTCGCCGGGAAAACCGACGATAACATCGGCGCCGAGCCCGATATAGGGCAGTCGAGCTGCAATCTCGAGGACTCGGCAGCGGTATTGCTCGCGGGTGTGCCAGCGGCGCATAGCGCGCAAAATCTTGTCGGAGCCGGCCTGCATCGGAATATGCAGATGGGGAACGAGGCGCCCGCCGGAGTGTTCCAGTAAATCCAGGAGCGGATCATCGATCTCGGTGGCCTCGATGCTGCCGAGGCGGAATCTGACGCCCGGGACCTCATCGATGAGTCGCGCCGTCAATGTGGCCAGCGTCGTTTCGCCGTCGCCATCGTCGAGATCTCGACCGTAATGGCCGATATGAATCCCGGTAAAGACGATCTCGCGGTGGACTTCGGCGAGCTTTTTTGCCTCGGCAACGATCTCTTCAGGTCGGCGCGATCGGCTGGCACCCCGGGCAAGGCGGGTGGCGCAAAAAGAGCAGCGACGATCGCAGCCGTCTTGGATCTTCATCCAGGCCCGAGTGCCGCGCTCGTTGCGCTCTAAGAGCCGGCCGCCAATCGGCTCTTCGTGGCGCTCCATAAGCGGCGCCTGCGGGGCGATTTGATTGGCGATCTCGACGGCGTCATGGCCGCCGACGACCTGATCGACAGACGCCATCTCGTCGTACATCGCCGGGTACAGCGCTGCCGAGCATCCGGCGACGAGGACGCGAATCCCGGGGTGCTCGCGCTTGACGCGGCGGATCGCTTTTCG